>JAFTGN010000095.1 GCA_017457865.1 Lachnospiraceae bacterium
CACCAGATGGGATATCCGATGAATACAGTCTGGTAGGAAGTAGGATCCACTCCCAAGTCTTCAAAAATCGGTCTCTCGTCGTGATCCTGTTCTGCCTTGGCATAATCCGCCAATTCCTCATATACGTGCGGATACTCTACCACAGGAACAATCTTTACCATATCGCCACCGATCTCGTCGTGGATATAGTTTGCGATCGTCTCGGTGTTTCCACTCTCAGAAAAATATACAATCAGAGTATTGGAAGCACTGCTTTCCAGAGTCATTTCCTTACTCTCAGATTTCGCTTCCCCGACTTGCTGTGAATCGTCATTTGTCTCCGTTTCAGAGGTATCTGCTATTTCATTTTGTTTTTCTTCCGCCATCCCCGTGCCTTCATCCGTCTCTGTGCTGCCGCATGCGGCAAGTGAAAACACAAGCACAACCGCCAGAAGAATGCTCATTCTCTTCTTCATGTCTCAATTTTCCCCTTCCCTTCATTTCGATAAGGCAGGAGTTTTTCGCCCCTGCCTCCAATTTCTTAGTGAAATTTCTTAGTGAATATCCATCCCATTCAGTGCCTTTACAAGCTGTGGATCGAAGTGGTTGATGATCTCACTGTGTCCCAGGTCTTTCTCTCCTATCTTTCTCATCTCCTCATCCGTCAGTTCAAAATCCCAGATGGCAATGTTCTGCTCCATACGCTCCACATGTGTGGACTTGGGCAGGATAGATACGCCTCTTTGTGTGTTCCAGCGGAGAACCACCTGTGCCGCACTTTTTCCGTACTTTGCTCCAATGGCAGTCAGCTCCGGATCAGTAAAAATGCCGTGCTTACCTTCCGCCAGCGGACCCCAGGCCTGGGGTGCGATGCCATACTCCTTCATCAATGCGATCGCATCTTCCTGGGCAAAGAACGGATGCAGTTCCACCTGATTGACCGCCGGGATAACCTCCACATTTGCACAGAAGTTGGCAAGTACGAAAGGATAGAAATTCGATACGCCCACCGCCTTGGTGAGCCCTTCCTTATATGCCTTCGTGATGCCTCTATAAGCTGCGAAATAATCGCCCAGTGCCTGATGGAGAAGTACCAGATCCACGTATTCCAGATCAAGCTTTGCAAGGGAAGTCTTTACTGCCTCATAAGCAGTCTCTTCATTTTTCTCATCCTGCACCCATACCTTGGTGGTGATGAAAAGTTCGTCTCTCTTTACTAGCCCATCCCCAATGGCACGTTTCACGGCTTTGCCCAGTGCCTCCTCGTTCATGTAGGCAGCTGCCGTGTCAAGCAAGCGGTAACCGGTCTTGATTGCGTCATAAACAACCCTTTCGCACTCCTCAGCGTCCGGAATCTGGAATACTCCGAATCCCTCCAGTGGCATCTTGGCTCCTGTATTCAGTGTTACATATTGCATAGCAAAACCCTCCTTGTGATTTTATTTGTGTTGAAGTCTTTCAACCTATGGTTTCTTATCCTTCAAATGGAAGATGCATGGTTGCATATTTCTCTTCCTGTGCATCATCAGCGTGGTAGTACTTCTTCGTTCCGTCCAGCTTTGCGATCTCGGCCATCTCCTCGTCTGTCAGTGTGAAATCAAATATGTCGGCGTTGTCGCGGATGTGATCAGGATTCTTGGAACCCGGAATGGTGAGAAAGCCCATCTGCACATGCCAGCGGAGCACGATCTGCGCATTACTCTTGTGGTACTTATCAGCAAGCTTGGTGAAAATTTCCTCCTTCACAAGATCCGGATCACCATGTCCCAGCGGATACCAGCCCATCAGCTTTGTACCGTACTCTGCGAGGCGACCCATGATTTCCTTTTCCGTACAGTATGGGTGTACTTCAAGCTGGATTACATGGGGTTTAATGTCTGCTTCCGTAAGGAGCTTTTCCAGTTTCTCATCATGGAAATTCGAGATACCGAGAGATTTTGCCTCGCCATCCTTGTATGCTTTTTCCAGCTGCTTATAGCCCGCCACAAAATTCCCAGAGGGCTGGTGGATGAACAGAAGATCCACATAGTCAAGTCCCAATCTCTCAAGCGTTTTATCTACCGCCGCCTCGTCCTCGTAAAGCGTGGGCCATAGCTTGGTAGAAACGAAAAGGTCTTCTCTCTTTACTATTCCATCATCAATTGCCCGCTTGATTGCCTTCCCTACGCCAATTTCGTTCATGTAACCGTTGGCCGTGTCGATACAAGTATATCCGTTTTTTATTGCGGCATAAACCGCTTTTTCCGCATCCTCCGGGCTTAGCATAAAGGTTCCAATTCCAAGTGCCGGTGCCTTGACTCCATTTGAAAGTGTGATATATTTCATTTTGATACCTCCTGAGTAGCGTGTTTCTCCTGTTTTTCCGTGATTTTAATGCTAACTTGGCTTTTTCTTAACAATCATAGTTTACAACAGGATGAAAATAATGTACAATGCCAATATAGAAATCTGCTATATCAAAATCGAATAGTCAATCGAAAGGATGTTTGCCATGATAGAAATCAACTTATTGAACCAACTCGCCGCATTCGCCAAATACGGCACCTTGTCTGCTGCTGCGGAAAAGCTCCACACTTCCCAACCCGCACTGACCCGATCCATGAAAAAACTGGAGTCTGATCTCGGCGTGTCTTTATTTATCAGGAGCAAGAACCACCTGGAACTAAATGAAGTCGGTGTTCGTGCCGCAAAATATGCGCAGGACGTTTTGGATGCGGATGGTGACTTTGAAACCAAGGTCAAGGCATACGACAGAAGCCTTCGCACCATTTCCATCGGTTTCTGCGCTCCCGTGCCGCAGTCCGTGCTAACCCCCATCATCAACAACGTGTTCGATGGGATGACCATCTCAGCGGATATGTCGGACGATTCGGCATTTATAGACCGCATAAAAAGCCATGAATATCATCTTGCCGTCCTGCACGAGAAGCCAGATGACGAGGATATCTATTACAAAAAATGCGGGCATGAAGACCTGTATATATCCCTCATGCCCAGTGATCCGCTAACCTTCTATCCAGAGATCCATCTTGCCGATCTGGACGGCAGATCCATTCTGCTCCTGTCGCGAATTGGATTCTGGGCAAATTTCAGCGGCAACAAAACACCAAATGCCACCTATCTTTTGCAGGTGGATCAGGTATCATTCTCGGAGCTATCCACGAATTCCTCCTACCCTTCCTTTACCTCCAGCTATTACATACGGAGAGGTCAGATCTTGGAGGGCAAGGTAAACGTTGCACTCGTCGACCCGGAGTGCCATACAGACTACTATCTTGTATGTCTTGCTTCCGAGAAAAACAAATATAAACTTCTCTTTGATCAGATAGCGGAGACAACTATATTATGAGATTCCAAATTATTCTTTTTATTTTCTCATCTCCCGTGGTCTGCCTTCTGATTGAAACTTTACCGCACATGCTTCCATTCTTCAAGAAACGCAAGTGCTTCTTTCATACTGTCCTCGCGAGCTTTGTTGCAGGCTTCCTGATCCTTGTACTCTGCCAGAAGGATCTTCCGGCAGTCCATCCCATTTCGCAAAAGCCACAAGCAATCTGCTCCATAAAGCCTTTTCGAGAAAATCCGACCCTTTCTTCGTCAACTCATAATTCGCCTCGGAGCCGGGAAAAACAATGATTGCGTTTCCTTCATGTCCGTCTGCTGGATGCCAGTAGCCTACAAATCCATCCTCTGCTATTTTATATTTTCCTTTCATAACAATACCCACTTGAACTTTAGCAATCAAAAATTATCATTCTTCTTGATTGCAAAAAATACACATAAAAACGAAAAGCCAAATGCCCAACTTTCCGAACATGCAAAGAGCATATTGAGCGGCTTGCAACCTATTGTTGCATTATTTATCTGCATTAATAGCATGCAGATCACATATAAGACACCTGGAGAGAGCAAGATCCATGCTCTGGAAACAGGAATCATTTTCTTACAAATCATGATAACGAATGCCACACATTCAAATCCATTGGAAATCGTTTGTATCAGTGTGCCGGTGACAAAAGGAACCATATAAGCAATCAGAAAATTCTGTGTCATTGTCTCTGCAGATACGCCGGAAAGAATCGCCGCACGCAACAGCATCAGTCCCATCGTGCAGATGGTGTGCTGTCCAAAGAGAACAAGCGTCATTGCCGCAGTGGCACCTTTATATATATCCAAAACTTTAGACTCCTTTCCAGCCAGACCGTCCGTGACATAAGACCATACGCTTCTAGTTCCGATCCAATAACCGAGCGCTGCAGGAATTCCGACAAAAAACGATACCATGAAATGCCACATGGGAATCTCTCCAAGCCCCATATTCAACAAACCGGCCATAGCTGTCTCGCTGCTGTTCCCACGTTCAAGCAGCATTGCGTCACCAAAAAAGCCGAGAATCAGCATGAATACAAATCCTATCATCAAGTAATGCTTTCTCTTCTCTTTCTCTACATATCCCATGTTCGTTGCTCCTTTTTCAAATATTAGCGACAACTAACTTTTGGTTCGAAAAATATACCGCTTTCACGGCATTTTACAGGCAGACATCCATTGTCTCTGATTCCTCTCTTTATGTTAATTGTTTCTAACCATGATATACCCTTTCAACTTAAAAATCAATACTTTTTCGCAAATTTTATGAGGTTTTCTATGTGACAAACAGACCTTTTGGATTTTTCCTGATTTGCCTGATGCTTTGAAAATCCACAGAGATAGATTATCACCCAGATCAAAACTGCGATGAGAATGAATATGCCGACTTTCTCGCTATACGCAATATTTTCTCTAAATCAAATAATGTAGCGCTTCATGATGCGAAATCCAGCAGGAGAAAGACCGCCATCATGCTCCACATCATAGAGTTCATCAGGAAAGCACAACTCCGTAATTTCCGGCAGTTCCTCCTTCAAGTCGGGGGATCATTCGCCCCCACTGCTTGAACGGCTCGTTGAGAATCCTTGCGTCTGACCCATGTTCTTTGTCGATCTTTCTAATCGTGATTTCGCTCATTGTTGTTTCCCTTTTTTATATTGCCTTCCTCGCCAAGCATTGTGCCATCCAAATCCACCACAGCGGTTACATCTTCTCTTCTTCCGACACTGACGGCTGTCGCTCCTCCGAGAGAATGCCCCATCAATCCCTGTAGCATGACAAAAGCACATACTTTTTCTGCGACTCCCACACCTGCAGATGGAAGCACTCCCAAACTGTTTACGATTGCATTGATGGCAAGAAAAGAAATGGTTACCAGACAATCCTGCAACGCAATGGGGAATCCTGTTTTACTCATACTGAATCAACGGTCCTGCAATTTTTCTTTATGCTGCTCCTTCCATTCTTTGATCTGCCGCAACCGCTCCTGATATGCAGATTCCCTGCCCTGCGCTGTGGGCACATAATAAGTGGTTCCCACCAGAGAATCCGGAAGACACTGCATATTGGTCAATTTTTCTTCGGAATCATGGGCATACTGATAGTCCTTGCCGTACTCTAAATCCTTCATCAGTTTTGTAGGCGCATTCCGCAGCTGAATGGGCACCGGTTCTGCGGTTTCACGGATGGCATCCTGCTTTGCCTTTTCATATGCCACATACAATGCATTGGACTTGGGTGCCAATGCCAGATAGACCACTGCCTCTGTCAGATGCACGGCACACTCCGGCATCCCAATCAGATGACATGCCTGATATGCCGCCACCGATACTTCCAGTGCATGAGGATCTGCCAGTCCCACATCTTCACTGGCAAACCGTGTCACGCGCCGTGCCACATACAACGGGTCTTCTCCTGCCTCTAACATCCTTGCCAGCCAATACACAGACGCATCCGGATCAGAGTTTCGCATGGATTTGTGGAGTGCGGAAATCAAGTTGTAATGTTCCTCTCCATTCTTGTCATACAACAGTGACTTTTTGGAAATGCACTGTTCCAGCGTATCATCCGTAACAGTAATCCTGCCACCAGAATCAATGACACCATTTAACACCACCATTTCCAGAGTGGAAAGGGCCACTCTGGCATCTCCGTTGGCAAACACGGCAATCTTCTCTAACAACGCATCCTCGATGATCACTTCCTGATTGCCAAAGCCACGCTCGTCCAGCAACGCATGAGACAGCAATTCCTTTACATCCGCTGTACTCAGCGGTTCCAGCACAAACACTTTGCACCGTGACAGCAACGCACCATTGACCTCAAAAGAGGGATTTTCCGTGGTGGCGCCAATCAAAATGATGCTTCCTTTTTCCACAAAAGGCAGAAACGCATCCTGCTGTGCCTTATTAAACCGATGAATCTCGTCTACAAATACAATGGTCTTGCCGCCGTACTGTCTGTTTTCATCCGCTTTCTGCATGACTGCCCGTATTTCCTTGATACCGCTGGTCACCGCAGAGAAATTGATAAAAGTTGCCTTGGTTCGTTTGGCAATGATCTGGGCAAGAGTGGTCTTTCCCACTCCCGGCGGTCCCCAGAAAATCATAGAGGAAATCTGATCTGTTTCAATCAGATTCCGCAATACCTTTCCTTCTCCCAATAAATGCTTCTGCCCCACATAGTCAAATAATGTGCGGGGCCGCAATCTGGCAGCCAAAGGCTGCGGTGCGTTATTTTCAAACAATGACATCTGTTCCATAGGCAAAATTCCCCTTTCCTTCGTCTTTTACATAAGCCTCTACCGCCTCCACTCCATGACGCACACAATCATCACAGGAGCAAATCATCTTTCCGGTCTTCAATCCCTTTAACTCACAACAAAGAGTGGCACCACATTTTTCCGCAAAAATACGATATACTTCTCTTGCATCTGATAACACCGGCTTTCCCTGATATTTCACCATGCCAAGTACCATCTGGGCACCACACAGAGCACCACAGGTGGCTTCCATGCATCCCATCCCTGTGCCAAATGCCGCCCCTGCCTGTCTTAACACTTCTACCGGAACCTGTAATACATCTGCATATGCCATCAATACTGCCTGACAGCAGTTATTGCCATTGTGTTTATATTCCACTGCCTGTTCTGCTCGATTCATTTTTACCTCTCCTTCCCTGTCATGATTGAATCAAACAATTGCCTATATGATTTTATTGTATCATACCACTATGAAAAACGCATTCCTTTTTGTCAAATACATTGACAAACATATGTTCGTATTATATAATAAAACCAGCAGAAAAGCAATAGAAAGTAGAGAATTTCAATATCATGCAGACAATGATTCCTTCCAAACTTCCCAGAACATTTTATGCCCGTCCTGTTTTGACTGTCGCCAGAGAGCTGGTGGGAAAGACACTGGTACATGTGACTGAAGCAGGCGTGCTTCGGGCTGTGATCACAGAAACAGAGGCCTATGACGGCACCTGCGACAAGGGATGTCACGCCTATCCCTATAAATGCACAGACCGGACGAGGATTCTGTTCGGAGAGGCCGGACATGCCTATATTTACCTGATTTATGGGATGTACCACTGTTTCAATATCGTAACTAATGAAGAAGGGTATCCTGCCGGTGTGCTGATTCGAGCGGTAGTGCCGATTGGAGATGGATTAGAGCAGATGGCGGCTTTGCGGAAGCAGCCTACTCCTCCCACGGAGAAGCAGCTTCTGCGCCTGATGAATGGTCCCGGCAAGCTTTGCCAGGGAATGAGCCTGACCAAGGCAGAAAATGGATTCGATCTGTGCGGGGATCGATTGTATGTAGAAGATACCCAACTGCCGGAGGGCAGTCAGATTTTAACCACGCCACGCATCAACATTGACTATGCAGAGGAAGCGAAGGCGTTTCTGTGGAGGTTTGTATTATGTAATAAAACCATTTGACAAGTAATAGAAAGGCGGTCATTTTTTCATGATCATCAATCTATAGATAATCTGTATTTTTCAGAATAACGATTATAATTTTCAATAAATTGAGGCGTTCTTTCGGTCTTCAACACATTTAAGTAGCTATGGCTGAATAAATTGGGCTTTTTAAACTGTATAATCGATACCGCTACATTAGAACAATGATCCGAAACTCTTTCACAGTTGATCAGCAGATCCGAAAGATATACGCCCAGTTCAGGACTGCATTCTCCTTTTCTAAGTCTTGTAATATGCTTGTCTTTAATTTTAATAGTCAGATCATCTATCACCTCTTCAAGAGGTTCAATTACCAACGCACTATCTGTATCGTGATTGGAAAATGCTTTGACTGTTAATTCGGATATTTCAGTCAGTGCGGCAAACAGGGTTGCAAAATCTGCCCTTGCACTCTTAGAAAAGTTTTGATGATTCTGCTCCATTTCCTGTCCGATTTCAATCATATTAATGGCATGATCGCTGATACGCTCAAAATCACTGATGCTGTGAAGCAGCTCCGTAACCGTCCGACTATCCTCATCCGAAAGGCTTACAGCAGATAATTTCATTAAAAACGCAGATAACTGATCTTCCATTTCATCCAGTTTTTGTTCTTTTTCTTCCACACTCAGTACAGCATCTTTCGAAAAATCAAACATAGCTGTAAGTGCTTCATGTAAAGCTTCTTTTGCTCCTTCAGCCATTTCTTTGGTACGTTCTCTGCACTGGGATACAGCAAGAGGAGGCGTTGCAATCAATCGTTTATCAAGCAAGACTCTCGTTTCTTTTTCCTTTGCATCAGGTATCAGCCTCTTTGCGAGTTTTACAAGGTGATTGGAAAATGGCAAAAGGATTAACGTTGTCACTATATTAAATATAGAGTGAACTGCTGCTATTTCCACTGGACCGATTGATTTTTCCAAAAAGTCCAAATGGATCATAGCATCCATGCCACAGAATATAACCAAACACACAATGGTACCAATCATATTAAATGACATATGCACCACAGTGACTCTCTTGGCATTCTTGTTCACTCCGATAGAAGAGATCAAAGACGTCACACAAGTTCCGATGTTCTGTCCCATAATGATCGGTATGGCCATGCGGTATGAGATCGCTCCGGTCAAAGACAAGGCCTGCAAAATACCAACGGATGCAGCAGAGGACTGTATGACCCCGGTAAATATGGCACCAATCGCAATACTGAGAAAAGGATTCTGAAAGGCAGTCAATAAGTGAGAGAATCCTTCCATTTGCGCAAGTGGTGATACGGCGTCTTTCATCACTTCCATACCGTGCATCAATATTGCAAATCCCACCATGATCGTGCCAATATCTTTTCTCTTTTTATTCTGACTCATCATGAGCATACCAACACCGATCATGGCAACAACCGGAGCAAAATTCTCCGGCTTGAGCATGGAAAGAACGATATGATCACTTTCTATCCCGGCGGTACTAAGTAACCATGCCGTCAAAGTAGTACCGACGTTAGATCCCATGATCACCCCCACCGTTTGTTCCAATTGCATAATACCCGAATTCACCAATCCCACCAGCATCACTGTCATTGCAGACGAAGATTGCACAGCAATGGTAATACCTGCACCCAGTGCAAGGCTTTTGAATGGATTTGATGTCATTTTTTTCAGAATGTTTTCCAGTCTTCCACCTGCTATTTTTTCAAGGCTTTGTGACATAACATGCATTCCAAATAAAAAGAAAGCCAGACCTCCACACATACTAAAAAAAGAAAAAATACTCATATAAACCTCCAAATGATCTGAAACGATGATGATCAAGCCGATCATAAAAACACCTCTGCACATCGAAATATAACTCATCTAATTCGTTTTTATTAAAATTTCACCATGATCTTTGTTCCAACATTTAGCATACTCTCCACATCTATCTTTGCATTATGACGATCCGCAATGTGTTTTACGATAGACAATCCCAGTCCTGTGCCACCTTTGGCACGACTTCTACTCTTATCAGCACGATAGAATCGTTCAAATATACGTGGAATGCTATCCTTTGGAATGCCGATTCCTGTGTCCGAAACCACGACTGTTTTATCTAATATTTCCACATCAATATTTCCATTTTCACGATTATACTTAATGGCATTGTCGATGAGATTATATACCAACACCGTTATTTCAGACAAACTGCCCACAATCGGTTCTGATTGACCGGTGACTGTAATTCTGATCCCTCTTTGCTCTGCCTGCTGTGTCAAACGCTCTTTACACTCTTCTGCAACAGATACAAGATCCACCAAATCTTCATGTGGTTTCTCCGGAGAAGCATCCAATTCCGACAGTCTAATAATATCGCTGATCAATACAAGCATTCTTGCACTTTCGATTCTGATTTTTTCAGCAAATCTAACACTATCTTCCCCTTGTGCCATCCCTGTTTCAATGAGTTCCGCATAACCCGATATGGAAGTCAATGGTGTTTTCAGTTCATGGGATACATTTGCTGTAAATTCCTGTCTCATCTGCTCCTGAGAATTCTTCACTTTTTTTATCTCTTCTATAAGTGGTATGATTTCCTCATATAGTACCCCTTTTTGGGGTGACTGATTTGTTTCAAGCAGTTCAGGAATGTGTTTGAGTGGTGCGATCAGATGATCCGTCAATTTCACTGAAACAAACAGTGAAACAGCTATGATGGCGATCAGAACTCCCATGATGATGAAAATCGAGCGTCCAAACAAAGCAACAATCGAATCTGCCTGAATGGAAACTCTCAGAATGTTTCCATCATCCAGCTTGATCGCATAATAATAATCCTCTGACCCGAGGGTATCAGAATATCGCGTATCATGTCCCGTTCCATTTGCCAACGCTTCTTTTATTTCCGGGCGATCAAGATGATTTTGCATGCTGATCACATCTGCGTCACTTTCATACAGAACAGTACCACCTTTGTGAATCAGTGTGATCCTAAAATCCTCATCCGCAAACCGTTGGAGTTCATCAGGAGACGACATCTTATCATAGCATTGCGCCATAATATGACCTTCGTGAGCAAGATTCTCCTCTACCTCACGTTTAAAATAGTTGTAATAAACTATAGTTGATATGATAATACCTACTATCGCTGTGGAGATGCCCATGTAGAAGAGATTCAGTACGATTTTTCTTTCCATATCATTTGTCCTTATCAAGCTTATACCCTACGCCTCGAACTGTAGTAATACATTTTCCGTACTTTCCCAACTTACTCCGAAGCATTCGAATATGTACATCAAGAGTTCGTCCTGTACTGTCATGTCCCCATATGCGGTCTAGTATATGATCACGTTGGAGAACAATTTGAGGATTTTCCATAAACATCTTCAATAATTCGTATTCCTTGTAAGTAAGCTCCAGTGGAATCTGATCAACTGTCACCGTCCTGGTCTTGTCCGATATGGTAATTCCCGAAAAAGATAACTCACTGGAATAGCCATCGTAAATCGTTCTCAGTCTCGCTTTCACGCGGCTGACCAGTTCCATTACACCAAATGGTTTACACATATAATCGTCTGCACCCAGATCAAGTCCTTTCACCCGGTCAAACTCGGTGGTCTTTGCAGAGATGATAATAACCGGAATTTTTGCAAATGCAGCATCACTGCGTATTTTCTTTAAAACTGTAAGTCCATCTTCACCCGGCAACATGATATCAAGCAGTATCAAATCAGGTGCACGTTTTTCTATGGTTTTATAAAAACTCTGTGAATTTTCAAATCCTTGTACTTCAAAACCATTTTTTTCAAGGGCATACATTTCCAGTTCTCTAATACTTTCTTCATCTTCTAATACATATATAAGCATTTGATCACTCTCCTAACAATATTAGCATAAAATACGGATGTAAATTCCAATAGTACCGCAATGTTAAATTTGGGTTAAATCAATAAAGCCATTTGGATGATCACTCCAAATGGCCTTGTTATGATATACATTATGATGTAATGAATACAGACACTTCCGCAATCCATTTATTGATTTCAAAGCATGCAAGCTGTGCATGAGCATACCCTTTAAAACAATGTATTTCCGTTTGCATATTTGCCTTTTTCATATTTTTTGCCGCTTTACGGGATACCATTTCATTGCCTTTCGTGCCATGCATAAACAATATTTTCATATCACTGCTATACGTCTTATATTCAAACAATGCAAATACACTATCTATTATATTTCTAACAGACTGCATCTCCATATGATCGGCAATTTTAAGAAAATAAGGTAAATACCGTTCCGGTAGAAAAACTCTTTTGCAATTTTCTATTACTTTGGGATCACGCAGCCTGGATTTCGCAATTATTTTAAGATAGTTTTTCTTCATGATTTCTCTTACAAATCCGGGAACTGTATCCAATGGTGCACCATCAAGTATCAAATATTTAACACTAATCTCTTCCATCCCTGCCAGAACAGCTGCAATACGACCACCCATGGACAAACCACATAAAGCATGAATTTTGCCTTTAAAATTTTTCAACAAATACTCTTTTATTTGTGCTGCTTCGTTTTTTACTGATAAAAATCGACTTGTTACATCTTCCGTATGTCCATCTAATTCAGGTATCACAACACAATACTCCCTTGAAAAATATGCAGCAGCATCTTCCCATATCTGCCAGGGCGTAAGCATTCCATGAATCAATTTGTTGCGTTTCATCAAAAAATCTCACCGCCTATATCGTTTATAGCCTTTCCATACTGCAAATACAGTCAACAACAGCAAACAACCGTCTATCAGCAATACGATCCAACTATTGTTATGAATCCCCAAATATAACAGTGATCCCAATATGCCAAAATAAACTATTGCAACAATAATAGTTCCTACTATTCGAATTGGCAACGGTACTTTTTTATCTGAAGCTACTTCTATAGACCCTTCTAATACGATGTCCAAAATTACTTCCAAAAGAATCTCCATGTAATCACCTGCCTCTCATGATTTTTATCTGTCATATACTTATTTTTTAGAGAAACTTCTAAAATAGATTATATTTCTATCAGGATCATAAAAACTCATATTAACAGCTCCCCAGGGACGCTTAGTAGGTTTTTCAATTATTTCAACTCCCATTTCAAGCAACTTTTGATATTCCACATCTATATCACCTACAGTAAATGCTAAGCTAATATTCTGATTATTGTTGTTCTTATGCGAACCATCATTATATATCGTAAATTGTGTTTCTTCACATATCAGTGTTTGATGAATCTCATCATTACTACCATTATCTATTTCCAATAATTGTTTATAAAACCCTGCAAGTTTCTTCACATCGTTTGTGTTTAAACACACTTCGCCAATTCTCATATGCACCTCTATTTGCAAAAACGATTTATAACTTCCAATCCCCAGCAGAAACCACAACCACCCGAAAAAGAGTGTATCCGAACGAAACTTCGGAAAATGCAGGCAGAAATCAAGAATCGGGACTCCCAGCCTCGACAGAAGCCCCATCGCTGCAGCTATGACATGGGACGCTAAGATAGAAGGAAACACCGCAGGAGCCTCCTGCGGCGTGTATATAATGTATATACAAGTCTGTATATGTATTATCCCTTACCTAATGGTTGATACTTAATACTGACCAAGTAGTTTAAATAACAACTTCACGCCCAATACAGTAGCGGGTATTCGATAGTCTGGTGAAAGATTGGATAGAATGACTACTGCATCACCGCTTTCTGGATGAAAGCTTCGGCAACCCATACTCTCTCCTCATAGCCTCCGTGGAAACGACCCATTGCTTACCATATTTGCAGGCATCCACTCCGTTGACCAGCTTGCCGTAGGCAATCGCCTTGCGTAGCGTGCTTTCATTCAGCCCCCAAAGTTGGGTAGCATCGGTAAAGGCCATTAGCCCGTCAAAGGGTGTTTTGACTGTCTCGCCGTTTTCAAACAATTCGTCACAGGACAAATCAAGATCATCATTCCAGACGATCCCATAGCCGCCTACATCGACATCTACGCTGGAAAACAGCTCCGGTGCATTCTCCAGTGTCTTGAACGGCGTCCATTTTGCAAACAGGGGCTTTACATCATAAATCTTGGTCACGCCTTCCGAAAACTGTACGCTCAGACGATAATCCGGCAGAGCATTGACCGCTTTCACCTTATGGAACATAGTATCAACTCCTTACTCAAGGGGAGAAAGGGACTTGAACTCCTGCGTCTCCCACATATGCAGAAGATCATTTTTGTGGATAGCTGCCCACTCCCTCACCATTGCTAATGCTTTGGGCGGAAGGTGATCTTCCATCACCTCGCCCGTCTGAATATCGATAGCGGCCATATCCTCACTGTAAAGAGCGTGGATATGCGGCGGATTATGCTCCGCCTGCTGAAAGTACATACGAATAACAATCCCGTAAAATCTGGATAATATCGGCATGAATGAAACCTTCTGTTTGTGGTCATCTATATTATATCACGAAATCGTGAAATTACAACTGTTTTCTGAAATTACCCGGACATAATATTTACAGCTAAATTGGTCGTCACCCGCAGAATGTTCACATCAATCGACTCTGTTCCATCAAGTATGATCACCGGACACTGTAACCTTTGTGCGCTCTTGTACATGATGCTATCATCCTTTTCCGCAACTATCCTACGGAAATCACACTGTTGTCCGTACATATCTCCACCCGGTAATACCCTTATACCAAATCTTTTTATTTCTCTCTCCTGAATTCTCTTCAGTCGGACTTCCAGTGGTGTCTCTACCAGAAAAGCAATCTTAATTGCAGAGAGAATATCATTACTCCAGTTCATAGTAACACCTGAAAGCACGAACTGCGGATGAGAAGCAATCTGTCTCTTATTGTTCTCCATTCTCTTTCCTTTTGTTCACTTGATTTTTAAACGTATTAAAAATAGTTTTATAATTTCCACCTGTGTCTGCACTGGCTCCCGTTCTTGCAAAGGCGAGCAGTGTGAGGAACAGAAGTTCTAAATTCTGCTCTCTCGTCCAAATACGGAAAAATCCGCTGATCGGAACCATGCTGCCAATTTTTCCGTGAACCGCTGCGTCTTCTTCATGCACATACTGGCTGGTGCTTTCCACACGGGCAAGTTCAATATCATCTCTGTAAATCGTGTAATTCACGCCGACTAGTTTGCCGCTGCCGCCACCAAAGCTTGAATCCACACGGATTCCATTTCTCTTAAGATGCTTCCAGATATCTTCCCCATCAAACTGGAATGTACAATGATTATCGAAAAGAATCATATTCCATTCGGTTGTTTCTTCATGACCCACAAGGTGCGCCGTGGTCTTACCGTTGACATGGTCGATCAAATCGAAGCCGAAAGGCGCCGTCAAAGTATATTTTGTCATTTTCGCTTCTATCAGCACATGGCGATCTGCGTCTTCGATGCGGTGACCGTATTTCGGAGTGCCAAGATCGGTGAGAAAATAAAGTTCTCTTTCTTCTCCCAAAAATGGCGCTGGATAGGTCGCGTCTTTTCCGACCGTTTCAAACTCTTTGAGTTTTTGCAGCGACTGCCTGCCTCTGATGATGGAAATGATGGTCACTACCAGAATGACAACGCCAACAACGATCCCATAGATTCCAAAACCGGTCCCTCCGTGTATGACAGAAGGGTCGTTTGGATCATAGCGAATGTCTATGGATTTTCCGACTTTAAAAAACGGGCTGTAATAATCCAGCTTTTCCATATATTTTTGTCCGTTCACCGTGTATTCGACGGTAACGTCATAGTCCGTATCTTCGTCATCAAATTCTTTTTGAAGTTCTTCGACGGAAACAATTGTCGCCGTGGTTTTTTCAAAGCCTTTCGACTGAAAAAAGGTCAAATAACTTCCGAAAATAATTGCAATAATCGCAAGCACAATGGCAAAATATCTTACTCTCACACCTTTTATCGACATAATTTTTTCCTCCTTCAATCATTTTTCTTTTACTTCTTTTGATAGTTGCAACCATTTGGCACAATGGCTTGTCAATTCGTTATATTGGAACTATTTTCACTGCAACACCCCGCTTTCACCTTGCAACAACCACTGTCAGCATCACAAGGTCTTCATCCCCGGTGTTGATGATGCTGTGTTCTGATCCCTTCGGACAGATGTGCATCACGCCGGGTTTCAGTTCTTCTTCGATGCCATCACAGACGGCTTTTCCTGTCCCGGATATGATATAGTTCAGATCATCACCGCTACTCTGGACATGGCTTCCGATCGAACCGCCGGGATGGATAGCCGTGGGAATGATGCGGTATTTCTCATTGTGATACATCCGTGCGGTCATGGTGCCGGTTCCATTGTTCATGCCGGGAATGGTCATTTTGTCTATTGCGTTAAAATCAATCCACATTTTTCAATCCTCACAGTCTTTTCCTTTACGGAAATTTATCGCTACCTGTGCGTACATCTCGTTGTCCTCGTGAAATAGAAACTTATCATTCTATTTCAATAGCGAAAATCCCACCCGTAAAATAAATATCTTCACCGCTTTCGTCCTTATAAAAGGAAACCTGCTCCTCGCTTACCTTTTCAAAACCAAGAGATTTCAAAAGTCTGACCGATGGGAGATTATTCAATGCCGTGCCTGCAGAGTATCTAGTCTTATATCCGTTAGAGAGCAACTTCATCAAGGCTTGCAAGTTTTCTTTGGCGTAACCTTTTCCTTGAGAACTGCTGTGAAAGCAATAGCCACATTCATAGCCATCAGCATCTTTATGAAACTCATTGTAGCCAATTATTTCATTTTCAAGGCACACGGCGAAAAACATATGCTCTTTTTGCGGAGACGCATCCGCCCACCTTTTCACCATCCTCTGCACTTCCGTTTCGTTTAGGGTATGCGGTACATCGTATTTTGCATATTTGGAGTGACTGAAATCATCCCATATTCGAATCAGGCTTTTCCAATCATCTTCTGCCATAAAACGTATATTCAGCCTTTGGGTTTTTAGAATCGTATTCATGTCCATCTATCCTTATTTTTCTCTTATAGTATCTTTGGCACTTTAACGTTAATATTACCATTTTACACAGCTGCACTTTTGATTAAACCGATATAGTTTGTCGTTTTCCACTTCTGTAATGAGCAATACTTTCATTTTATCACCGTACCTTTCTTTCTGTTCAGCATAAGTGGCAAAAACGTCATGATTTGAAATCATATTTTAATTTCACAGTCATTATGACCGTTTCGCTTCTTTCTTTTGCAAGCTGGCAAAGGCTGACAAGCATCCGACAAGTGTTGTATCTTCTATGCCAAAGAGCCATCCCATGCTTGCCATAAACGAGACGCCATTCTCAAAACAAACAACCAGCTTATCTGTGGTTCTATTGTACCACGGATAAGCTGGTTTGTGTAAAAAATTTATTGTTCTCGCTAATAGGAGAAATCTTGTAGAAAACCGGAACTGTTTTATGACGGATGGAATATCCCAAATCATACGATATCTTATTTTACTACAATGTTGATGATACGTTTTGGTACATAGATTTCTTTTACAATGGTACCGCTCAGCTTATCACCCAATGCTTCCTTACCGGCTGAGAGTGCATCTTCCTTGCTGATGTCCTGTGCAATCTTTACGGTTGCCCTGGTTTTCCCATTGATCTGTACGGCGATCTCTACAGTATCTTCTACGGTCTTTGCCTCGTCATACTCCGGCCAGGTACTTTCATATACTCTGCCTGCAAAACCTGCAATCTCCCACAGTTCCTCTGTCATATGTGGTGCAACCGGATTGAGCAGGGTCAACAGGGTCTGATACTCGCCCCTGGTCACTCTGTTCAGCTTGTAGAAGTCATTGATCAGAGACATCATTGCCGCAATGGCAGTATTAAACTTCAGATTCTCGAAGTCATTTGATACTTTCTTGATGGTCTGGTGCATCTTGGTCACCATTTCCTTAGAATACTCTGTGTCCTCTGTCAGCATATCCTGTAACTTCCATACACGGTCTAAGAAACGGCGACAGCCCTTTACACCTTCCTGAGACCAGGAGGCACTCAGATCAAAGGCACCGATGAACATCTCATAGGTACGCAGCGTATCTGCGCCAAATTCGTCCACGATATCATCCGGATTGACCACATTGCCACGGGATTTAGACATCTTTTCCCCGTTCTCACCCAGGATCATACCATGAGAGGTACGCTTCTGGTATGGCTCCTTGCAAGGTACATACCCCTGGTCATACAGGAACTTGTGCCAGAATCTGGAATACAGCAAGTGCAGTGTGGTGTGCTCCATGCCGCCGTTGTACCAGTCTACCGGCATCCAGTACTTGAGTGCATCTTCTGCTGCAAATGCATCATTGTTATGCGGGTCAATGTAACGCAGGAAATACCAGGAAGAACCTGCCCACTGAGGCATGGTATCGGTTTCACGCTTTGCAGGACCTCCACAGCAAGGACAAGTGGTGTTCACCCAGTCTGTCATGGCAGCCAGTGGAGATTCCCCGGTATCGGTCGGCATATAGCTGTCTACATCCGGCAGAAGCAGTGGCAGATCCTCTTCCTTTAACGGCACATACCCACACTTTTCACAGTTCACGATCGGGATCGGCTCACCCCAGTAACGCTGTCTGGAAAATACCCAGTCACGAAGCTTGTAATTCTTCTTCTTTTCGCCGATGCCCTTCTCGGTCAGGTAAGCAATGATGGCTTCCTTGGCCTCTGCCACAGACTTGCCATCTAAGAATCCGGAATTCACCAGTGTACCGGTTGCCACATCTGTATACACTTCTTCCTGTACGTTCTTGCCCCCTGCAACCACCTCGATGATCGGCAGACCAAACTTCTTGGCAAACTCCCAGTCTCTGGAATCGTGGGCCGGTACGGCCATAATGGCACCGGTACCATAAGACATCAATACATAGTCAGAAACCCAGATGGGAATTTCCTTGCCATTCACCGGATTGATGGCAGTCAGACCGTCAATCTGTACACCGGTCTTATCCTTTGCCAGCTCGGTACGCTCAAAATCAGACTTGCGGGAAGCCTGCTCCCGATATGCTACAATGGCATCCCAGTTTTTGATCTCATCCTTGTACTGATCTAAGTATGGATGCTCCGGAGAGACAACCATATAAGTTACACCAAACAGGGTATCCGGTCTGGTGGTGTAAATGCGCAGTTTTTCTTCTTTGTCCTTAATCTGGAAATCCACTTCTGCACCGGTGGAGCGACCAATCCAGTTCTTCTGTGAAACCTTTACCTTCTCAATAAAATCCAGATCATCCAGATCGTCAATCAGTTTGTCTGCATACTCGGTGATCTTTAACATCCACTGGCTCTGCATCTTCCGGATGACAGGAGCGCCACAACGCTCACATACGCCGTTGACCACTTCCTCATTTGCCAGACCTACCTTACAGGATGTACAGAAATTGATGGGCATCTTGGTCTTATATGCCAGTCCTGCATTGAACAGCTTTAAGAAAATCCACTGGGTCCACTTATAATAGTGGGAATCGGTGGTATTGATTTCTCTGTCCCAGTCAAAAGAATAGCCTAAAGACTGTAACTGCTTCTTAAAATGTGCCACATTGTTCTCTGTCACGATCTTTGGATGAATCTGGTTCTTGATGGCATAGTTTTCAGTGGGCAGACCAAATGCATCCCAGCCCATAGGAAACAGTACATTATAGCCCTGCATCCGACGCTTTCTGGATACGATATCCATGGCGGTGTATGGTCTTGGATGTCCTACATGCAGTCCCTGTCCGGATGGATACGGGAACTCTACCAGTGCATAATACTTTGGCTTAGAATAATCATCGGTTGCAGCAAATGCCTTTTCCTCTGTCCAGACCTGCTGCCATTTTGGCTCGATGACTTTTGGATTGTAAGTTTTGCTCATAATTGCTCCTCTCTATAAAAAACTCCCAGGCAATTGCGAAACTAGGTACCGAACGCCTTTCATCAAAATTTTTATTAAAAAAACACGCTTGCGCTTCGAATCATTCGTAAGAATGATGTTCATAGCAACGGTACTAATATTTTTTATCGCTTGTTGCTCAAAAAATAAAGTACCGGCATTCCACAGAGTTTTTTTAATGAAAAAATTCCGATGTTCAGGCTGTTTTCTGTTTCTCCAAGAATTTCGCAATAGCCTAAAAAATCCCCTTTCGTATTATAGAGACGAAAGGGGATTTCGCGGTACCACTCTATTTCAAGATAGGGAACCCCTATCCTGCACTCAAATGTCACTTCTGTAACGGGAAGGTCCCGCCCGATCCTACTAAAAGGGTTCTATCAGGAAATGGTTCTGCTTTTGCAAACCCATATTCCACATGAAATACCGCTTTGTTCAGATGGGTACTCCAAGGTCAGTTCAGTCTCTTCCTGTACTGTCTCACACCAGCCGACAGCTCTCTGATACATTCCAATCCCTACTACTCCTTATCAACGTAACTGCATTATGATGATACGAATGCATGCTTCCTGACCAGACAGGTTCCATTCCTGCCTAAAACCGGAAAAACATGAAACGTAACATAAATTTTAGCATATTTCACCGATTTGTCAAGCGTTGGAACAAATCTTTTCCGGGATTCTTCGTACCGAATGTGGTTTGTTCTGCTCTGTCTGCCTGTTCTCCTGTTGATTCCGATACTGTTCCTGTATGGAGATCAGCTGTGCCTCAAATACCTGCCGGTTCCGCACATCCAGGGTGGCCAGCAGGATGCTCATAAACACAGACAGCATAGCCGCCAGTACACCAATGCCGCTGACGATCAGAGTAGGAAAGCGAGCCACCAAACCTGTCTGCACGTATTCTGTCATCACCGGCACAAACAACACTGCCGAAACCAAAAACAGAATCAGTCCGATAACAGTGAAGAAGTGCAGTGGTTTATAGTTGGTATACAGCTTGAAAATGGTTCCGAGCACCTTCCTGCCATCTGAAAAAGTATTCAGCTTGGATTCGCTTCCCTCCGGCCGGTCACGATACTGAATGATCACATGTTCCACCTGCATCTTTTTGTGTACGGCATGAATGGTCATCTCCGTTTCAATCTCAAATCCACAGGACAGCACAGGAAATGACTTCACAAACAGATAACTGAACGCCCGATAGCCGGTCATAATGTCCCGTATATCGCTGTGAAACAGGTGGTTGATGAAATACCGTACCATGGAATTGCCGCTGTTGTGAAAGGTTCTTCTGTTCTCTGTAAAATACGTAGAGGACAGTCGATCTCCTACCACCATATCCGCATGTCGCTCCAGCACCCGTTCCACCATCTCTCTGGCAGATTCTGCCGGATAGGTATCATCCCCATCTACCATCAGATACGCTTCTGCATCAATCTCCCGAAACATCCGGCGGATCACATTCCCCTTGCCCTGCTGGTATTCCTTACGCACCACCGCCCCTGCTGCTTCTGCCAGATCTGCTGTCTGGTCTGTAGAATTATTATCATATACATAAATAGTAGCTTCTGGCAGTACCTGTCTAAAGTCCCGTACCACCTTTTCAATGGTTTTTCCCTCGTTGTAACATGGAATCAATACTGCAATTTTATCCATAGATTTTCACTCCCTCACTTCCCCACAGAATCCCCAACACCTCAAACAGCAAAATCATGGGATACACACCACTCAAATAAAAAGGTCCGATGGTAGGACAACAGCTGATGTGATTGTAGGAAATCCCCGCACAAAGTGCCAGAATGTTGCATCCCAGTGCAGTCAGAATCAGCCATTTTCTTCTCCGGAATTCCTGTTCCTCATGGCCCAGCATCTTTTTGATGATTTGTACCAGCCCAAACAGATAGCCGATGATGGCTGCTCCAAATGCCAGCGGACTGCCTACACGGTAAACATCATGAATGGCATCTAACACAATCCAAAACTTCTGCTCAAATTTCACCTTATGTTCCGTTCCCATTTCCTCCGGTGCAATGGTAATGTTGTTGGTCACTGCTTCGAACAGTGTAATGCCATCTTTCCCGTCTGACTCACTGGTGGCACTATTATCAAACTTAACGGCACAATCTCCATCAAAGCAAATGGCTACCTTACTGCACTCTGCCAGTGCTTTCATCAGTCTGCCAAAATTCCCTTCTCTCCAGGGCGGCATCAGCGCAGATGGCATAGACCAGGTATGCGCCAGTGTGCCATTGTCAAAGGCAGTCTGCAATTCTCCGGCCACCTGTCCCCAATAGGCATCTGCTTTTTGAGGAGATTCATAGTATCCTTTTTCTTCTGCCGCCATCCGCAGTACCCAGAAGAAATAACCATCTTCTACTTCTCCATCTTCTGTATGCCGGTCATAGGTAGAAAACAATGCCCCCCACTTGTCCAGTTGATCCTGAATCTCAGCCAACGATGGACTGTAGGCATATAATTGTTTCAATTTGGCCTGGGAAACCGAAACATATTCGATTTCCGGTGTATCCGTCTGTGCGGTATACATGGCCTGCAATGCCTTAGGAAAATTTCCCTGTCCCAGTTCATTGCTGACATACATACCATAGTAATGATAATTGACTGCCGAAATCATCCCGGTAGAAATCGGAATCGCCAAAATCGGTGCAATCACCGAAATGCCTTTTCCCAGTTTTCCTTTCCATGACTTTGCAGACCGAAAGATTCCCACTGCCAGTACCACTGCAAACACCACCAGGAATGGCAGGATCCAAAGGGCATCCTCTCTGGTGTGCCAGAAAAATGCCACAGAAAACGCCGCTCCCACAGTCCAGCCCCACCATTCCCGAAGTGGCTTCTTGTATCTGAGATAAATAGCAAAACAGCATGCCAGAATCAGCAGTACCTGGGATGGGGTCAGACTGTTTCGGTATACACGCTGTGTGGTATAACTGATGGTTTCCGGATTGAACAGCAAAATCCCATACACCAGAATCCCCTGCCATGTTTTTTGTAACAAGGGACGCAGCGCAACAATCGTCAAAAGACAAGCACCAATGTAAAACAGTGAAATGGCACTCAAATAAGAAAATCCAAATACCCTTGCCACTGCCAGAAATACCGGAAAGCCGATTCCCTTTACAAACGTGTTGCTGTTATACATCCCCAGCCATTCTCCACTCATCATCCAGTAAGTCAGATTCACCATCAATCGGTCATCATAACTTGCTGTGGTCAATGCATACACCGGCAAACTCACTGCCAGTGCATGTTTGCACCATCCAAACAGAAATGCTGCAATTCCAAACCATTTCCAGGAAAACTGTACCACATTCCTTTCTTTGTCCTTTTCCTTTGTACTTCCCTCTCGCCACATGTTGACATCTCCCACTCTCACTTTTTTCAAGTCTCATCATAGGATGCCCCTGAATGCTCCTTTCCATTCGTAACCATTCCGTATCTTTATAAATCCAGGACTCCTACTTGATGACTTTCATTTTATAAGACGGAAATGGGAAGATTTGGTTACAAAATTTTCTGTCAAAAAAAGAACCATCTGCTGCCAGATCGTTCTTTTTCATATGTCCATATTTTGATTTCTGCGCGCAATGAGCCGGGAAAGACTGTTTGTTGATTCATTTGATTAGAGTGTCTTCTCTAACTTCTCCGCAAACCGATCCTGAATCTGCACCAGCTGTGCCTCAAATACCTGTCGGTTTCGGATATCCATGGTAGAAAGCAAGATACCCACAAAAACAGACAACAGAGCCGCCAATGCGCCAATTCCGCTGACAATTAGCGTAGGGAACCGCTCTACCAATCCGGTTTTGAAATATGCAGTCAATACCGGTGCAAACAAAACCGCAGATATCAGAAATAATAGCAAACCAATGATCAGGAAGAAGTTCAAGGGTTTGTAGTTTGTATATAGTTTAAAAATTGTTCCCAATACTTTCATCCCATCCGAATAGGTGTCCAGTTTCGATACACTTCCCTCCGGACGGTCACGATACTGGATGATCACATTCTCCACCTGCATTTTTTTATGTACTGCATGAATGGTCATCTCGGTTTCAATTTCAAATCCCCCTGACAGCACAGGAAATGACTTTACAAACAGATAGCTGAATGCCCGGTAGCCGGTCATAATGTCCCGTATGTCACTGTGAAACAGATGATTGATGAAATACCGCACCATAGAATTGCCGCTGTTGTGGAAAGGCCTTCTGTTCTCTGTAAAATACGTAGAGGACAGTCGATCTCCTACCACCATGTCGGCATGACGTTCCAGTACATAATCTACCATTTCTCTGGCAGACTCTGCCGGATAGGTATCATCCCCGTCTACCATCAGATAGGCTTCTGCATCAATCTCCCGAAACATCCGGCGGATCACATTGCCTTTTCCCTGCTGGTATTCCTTACGCACCACTGCACCTGCTGCTTCTGCCAGACTGGCTGTCTGATCCGTGGAATTATTATCATATACATAAATGACGGCTTCCGGCAGTACCTTCCTAAAGTCTCGCACAACCTTTTCAATGGTCTTTTCTTCGTTATAGCATGGAATTAACACTGCTATTTTATCCATTTGCACTCTCCCTCGATTCCCTGATTATTCTTCTATAACTGTTCGACTTCTTCGCAGTTATCTTCATCTTTACAGGTGACGACTCACCTGAACCCTTAATTTCTCTGAAACAATTGATACAGTTCTTTGCTTCCCCACAGAATCCCCAGCACTTCAAACAGCAAAATCATGGGATACACACCGCTTAAATAAAATGGTACGATGGTGGGACAACAGCTGATATGATTATAGGAAATGCCACAACAAAGAGCCAGAATATTGCATCCCAATCCAGTCAAAATCAACCATTTTCTTCTTTGTAATTCATTGTGTTCACTGTGCAGCATCCCTCTGATCGTCTGCACAAGACCAAACAGATACCCCATCACAGCAACTGCAAAAGCCAGCGGACTGAGCAGGCGATAACTATTATGAATGATCTCCAGCACACCCCAGAATTTTTGCTCATATCTGACCTTATATTCTTTTCCAACCTCAGCTGGATCAATGGCAATATTATTGGTCACGGCTTCAAACAATGTCACCCCATCCGCTCCATCAGAGAATGCCTCCGCTCCATTGTTCAGTTTCACTGCACCACCATCTTCAAAACAAACAGCAGTCTTCATACTCTCCGCCAATGCCTGCATCAGTCTGCCAAAGTTTCCCTTTCGCCAGGGCGGCATCAGAGCCGATGGCATAGACCAGGTGTGACCCAGTGTACCATTGTCAAAAGCTGTTTGCAATTCCGAAGCAATCCTGCCAAAATAAGCATCTGCCTTTTGGGGAGATTCATAGTATCCTTTTTCCTCTGCTGCCATGCGCAGTACCCAGAAGAAGTAACCGTCTTCTACTTCCCCGTCTTCCGGATTCCGGTCATAGGTAGCAAACAACTGGCTCCATCCTGCCAGTTCATCCCGAATCTCTGCCAGGGACGGACTATATGTATACAATTGTTCCAATTTCGCCTGAGACACTGAAACATATTCGATTTCCGGTGTATCGGTCTGTGCCGTATACATAGCCTGCAATGCTTTTGGAAAATTCCCCTGACCAAGCTCATTGCTGATATACATGCCATAATGATGATAATTGACCGCTGAAATCATAGCGGTAGAAAGAGGAATGACCAAAATGGGCGCAATGACAGAAATGCTTTTTCCCAGCTTTTCTTTCCATGACTTTGCAGAACCAAAGATTCCCACTGTCAATACCACTGCAAACACTACAAGAAATGGAGCGAGCCAAAGGGCATCCTCTCTCGTATGCCAGAAAAAAGCCACCGATAACGCCGCTCCTACAGCCCATCCCCACCACTTTCTGACTGGCTGTCTGTATCTGAGATAGATGGCAAAACAGCACGCCAGAATCAGTAATACCTGAGAAGGAGTCAGACTGTTCCGATAGACACGCTGTGTGGTATAACTGATGGTTTCCGGATTGAACAGCAATACTCCATAAACCAGAATCCCCTGCCATGTTTTTTGCAACACAGGTCTCATGGCAATCACAATCAGGATACAGGCAATGATATAAAACAGGGAAATGGCACTTAAGTAGGAAAAACCAAACATTCTTGCCCCTGCCAGGAATACCGGAAATCCGATTCCTTTTACAAATGTATTGCTATTATAAGTCCCCAGCCATTCTCCATTCATCATCCAATAGGTCAGATTCACCATCAAACGGTCATCAAATCCTGCTGTAGTCAATGCGTAAAGTGGCAAACTGACTGCCAGCGCATGCTTGCACCATCCCAAAAAGAATGCAATGATCCCAAATCGTTTCCATGAAAATCTGTCCTGTGCGGTCTTTATGATTCGTCCTTCCCCTGCCTGAACATGCTTTTCCTTATGTTCCCTCATAACCCCTTTTTCCTCTGTATTTTCTGATTTATTTATTCTTACGCTGTCGCAGCTCCTGTATTCCCCAAAGAAAAGCCAGCACTTCAAATAGCAAAAACATGGGGTATACACCGCTTAAGTAAAACGGTCCAATGGTAGGACAGCAGCTGATTTCATTATAAGAAATCCCTGCACAAAGTGCCAGCACATTACATGCCAGTGCCGTCAGGATCAGCCATTTCTTCACCTGCATTTCCTGAACCGTATGCTGCAACGCCCCTCGAATCATCTGTACCATCAGTCCCATATAACAGATGACGGCCACTGCACATGCCAGTGGATTGATCTTTCGGTAAAGAACCAGAATCAAATCCTGTATGTTCCAGAACTTTTTCTCAATCTCCACCTTATATTCTTTCCCCACCTGATCCGGTGCAACCGTAATGTTGTTGGTCACTGTCTCAAATAATGCAATGCCATCTGCTCCGTCAGACTGGGCCTCTGCACCATCATCCATCTTGACCACGCCTTCCCCATCAAAGGTAAGGGCAACCCGGTAACATTTCCCAAGGGCTGTCATCAGTCTGCCAAAATTGCCTTCTCTCCAGGGTGGCATCAGTGCAGATGGCATAGACCAGGTGTGCTCCAACGTGCCATTGTCAAAGGCAGTCTGCAATTCCTTTGCAATTCTGCCGAAGTACGCATCTGACATCTGGGGAGTTTCATAATACCCTTTGGTCTCCGCAGCCATCCGCAGAACCCAGAAGAAATATCCATCTTCCACCTCTCCGTCTGTTATATTACGGTCAACCTCTGCAAATACATCATACCATTCTTCTAATTCATCCCGCATCTCTGCAAGAGAAGGACTGTATTCGTACAATTTCTCTAACTTCTCACGGGAAACGGATACATATTGCAATTCCGGCGTATCGGTCTTCGCCACATACATGGCCTGCAAAGCCTTTGGGAAATTTCCCTGGCTCAACTCATTGCTGATATATACACCGTAATGATTGTAATTTACAAGCGAAATCACAGCAGTGGAAAGGGGAATTGCCAAAATCGGTACAACCACAGAAATGGCTTTTCCAGGTTTCCCTTTGATCCCATCTGCATCTCTGCATATGCCAATCACCAAAATTACAGCAAATAGCAACAAAAATGGGAGAATCCAGATGGCATCCTCTCTTGTATGCCAGAAAAATGCTACAGATAATGCTGCGCCTACAGCCCAGCCCCACCATTTTTTCAACGGCTGTTTATAGCGAAGATAAATGGCAAAACAGCACACAAGGATCAACAATACCTGTGATGGCGTAATGCTGTTTCGATACACTCTCTGGGTAGTATAGCTGATGGTCTCCGGATTAAACAGCAGTACACCATACAGAAATATCCCCTGCCATGTCTTTTTCAAAACAGGCCGAAGGGCCACAATCGTCAACAGACATGCCGCAATATAAAACAAGGAGATGGCGCTTAAATACGAAAAGCCAATAAACCTTGTAATTGCAAGAAACACCGGAAACCCAACACCCTTTACAAACGTATTGCTGTTGTAAGTTCCCAGCCACTGCCCGTTCATGATCCAATAGGCCAGATTCACCATCAACCGGTCATCAAAACTGGCATCTGCCAGCGCATACACCGGCAGACTCACCGCCAATGCGTGTTTGCACCAGCTCAAACAAAATGCAACGATTCCAAACAGTTTCCAGGAAAATGTCCCGGAACATGCCTTCTTTCCCATAACCACTCCTCTTCCCTTTGTTTTTAACTTACATATTTTACCAAAGAACATAGGAAAAAGCAAGTACCCGACAACACACCGTTTACAGTACAATTGTTCTGGTGGCAATCTTTTCTCTAAAATACACATCATGCTCTACAAACAGCATGGTAGGCTGAGCAGTCAACAGCAGTTTTTCAATCTGCATACGGGAAAATACATCGATATAGTTCAATGGCTCATCCCAGATATACAAATGTGCCGGTGTCATCAGACTGGCGGCAAGAAGCACTTTTTTCTTTTGCCCTTCTGAATAATCCTCTATACTTTTGGCAAACTGAACCCGTTCCAAATCCAGCTGCCTTAAAATACTGCAAAACAGACTTTCCTCCAATCCCTGCTTCCTGCAAAATTCTGTGACCGTTCCCTGTAACATAGAAGTATCCTGATTCACATAGGAAATCACCAGACCAGACGCCAACTGGCAGCTGCCGGTCTCCAGAATGGGCAGTGCATCTGCCCCCATCCCTGCTTTTTCCAGAATCCGCTTCAAAAGGGTAGACTTTCCACATCCATTTGCACTACTGATGGCAATCCGCTCTCCCTGCTTCACTTCAAACGTCAAACCAGAAAACAAAGAGTTCTCTCCATCTGTATACTGCAATCCATAGTCTCTCACAGAAAGCAGGGTCTCTTTGTGATGACGCAATGGCATCAGTTTCAGATCAACGGGGTTTTCGATGTCCTGTAATAGCCCTTCTTTTTCCGCAATGGATGCTTCGATCCTGCGCTCGATCTGCTTCACACGACTTTGCATTTTTTTCGTCTTGGCTCCAATATAGGCTCTGCTACTGATGGAGCGATCGTTTTCTTTGGCAGGGTCAAATCCAATCTTCGTTTGTTCATTTTTGTCCGCCCATCTGGCGGCCCGTCCGGCAGCTTGTTTCAGTTTGCTGATTTCTTTCAGATGCTTCTCATTCTCTGCCTGCGAAAACTGATCCTGCCGTTGTTTATTCTCCCACCAGCTAGAGAAGTTACCGCTCTGTACCTGAATGGTTTTTCGGTTCAGAACCAACACATGATCGATACAGGCATCCAGCAAATCTCTGTCATGAGAGACCAGAATAAACCCGTTTTTCGATGCCAGATACGCCTTGACGATTTCTCTGGATGCCTGATCCAGATGATTGGTTGGCTCGTCAATGAGCAGAAAGTCCTGTTCCCCGGAAAACAACACTGCCAGCATCACCTTGGTCCGTTCCCCCGGACTGAGTGTCCCAAAGGGACGATACAACACTTCCGGGTCCACTTGCAGTTGTTCCAGTTCACACAGTACTCGCCACAATTCACATCCTGCTTTCCATTCCTCCATCCACTCTGCTGCCGGACGGGTCATCTGCCCTGCCGTCACTGGATAGGGAAAGTAATCAAAATAGGTGGAGGCACGAATAGAACCTTGGTATTCATACTTCCCCAGTAATAAATTTAAAAAAGTTGTTTTTCCTTTTCCATTTCGCCCGATCAATCCCAGCTTCCAGTTGGTATCAATGGAAAAAGAAGTCTGTTCAAATATATCATCAAAGCTTCCTTCATAACAGAAGGTCAGATTGTTTACGCTGATTTGTGCCATGCATGAGTCTCCTTTCTAGTTGTCACCCCAAATAGGTACTTGTGAAACTCTGGCCCCTTTTCTGATGCTGTCTTCGTTCGCAATATGGCTTTCTCAGACAAGCTTTCGCCAAGTGAAAACGCAACGGATACTAACCTTTTTGTTCGCTATCCCGCTCCAAAAAGCAAGTACCGGCGTTTTCAATGGCCTTCAAAAGCCATATTTGCCTCCCTGGACAGCACACATCAAATTTTTTGCAGAGTTTCACAAGTGCCCATGTTGCCAAATCAACATTACATCCTCAAGTCACCTTCCTCCATGGAATTTTTGCTTGCAAAACTCTCACAAAATAGGAATTTCGAAACAATGACCCAAAATCAGCCTGTTTTTGCGCACACAAAAAGAGAGGGAATGAGAATGTAATTTACTTTTGGCAACACAAAAAAACAGTCGCACATTTCTGTACATACTGTGGTTTACGATTCGTGTTTTCAAAAGCAAATTACTTCCTCATCTTTTCACCCCTCTCCCAGTTATGGTTTTATTATAATTGTATCATCCAAACTTGTCAATGAAAAACTACTCTCTCATATCCACCACGGTTGTAATCCCTTCTCCTATATTGGGATGCATCACAGAATAACCAAAGTCTATTGCAAACAAAATCAGCAGAATGACACATATTCTTTTTCGAATGGTGATGGAAATCCGATTGCATATATTGGCAAATAATGGCGCAAACAGATATGTCGCCGTCACCCCTGCAAATCCAAACACCAGCAGACCCTCCAGACAGATTCTGCCATGAATATTCAGAAAGTAACCGCTGTAATCCCACCATCGTTCATGCCAGAAGGTTTCCAGAATCCATGCAGTCATATATTCAATGAAGCCAGCCAGGATCATGGTGCCGCCAAATAACAGCAGCGGCTTCTCCCGCAGTCGTTGCAGGCAGATCAAGACCAGCACCCCTCCTGTACCGTAAATGGGCAGCCAGGGACCAAACATAGTTCCTCTGTTGGCAAATTCTCCTGTACTGACCAGAGCCAGAAACACTTCCCATATCCAGCCGGCAAAAGAAAAGGTAAAAAACAGCAGAATACATGTGGTAAGACTATACTTCTTATGATAGTCCACTGGATATTCTTCCATAAACAGCCATTTTCTTTTTTCAGAAAATGGAATCACATATCCTTCTTCCGGATAAGCGGTATCGATGGGTTCCGGAATGTCTAAAAGCCGGTCAGCAATCCATTTTGTCCGCTGTAACTCTGCCATCTTCTCCTCACGCAGATTCATATATAACTCAGTATAAATACAAGCTCTGTAAGGATCCAAAAAGAATACAGTCGTCAGATTATAGGTAAAGGCACCGACCACATACCAGGGAATCAGGGTACAGTCTAATTTGAAGGTATTCCATTTCTGCCCCATCATCAGCTGTTTCGATAACGCAAAGGCATCCTTTCGGGAAATAGAAGGATTTTCTGCCAGCAGATAGGGAATCATGGCATACTCATAATATTTCACAAATCCCCCTACTATGGTCAAATCCCATAAAATCTGATACACATACCGCAACAGCATGATCCACGCCACATGTCTGGTCATCCCCATCCGGTAAATGGACAAAATGCTGTTTGGTTTTGTTCGTTCATATCGCCTGTTTTCCAGAAAATACCGACTCTGTCCCACCAACATGGCATTGCCGATGAAAATCTGAAACAACAAATACAACACAGCCATCACAAAAATCGTCACGGATGCCGCAATTTTCCCCTGAAATACAATTTTATTGATGCCATTTAAAATCCCAAATCCAAAAGACTTGGTTCCTGTCACTTCATTGACAAAAACCGCCAGTACCCCTCGTGTGTATTTCTCACCTGTGGTATCTGCATGCACATCCACAGGCCAGATATTTCGAAACAGTTCCCCCAAAATTTCCGCATTGGAAATTTTATCCTTGTCTTTTGCAAAGGTAATGATATTTCCAATCTGGCTCACCGGCTGAAACCGGCTGGTATAACTATATCCTCCGTGAAGCAGCATGGTTACCAGAAACACCACCAGCACATTGATAAAATAATGCCGTCTCAGTGTACCCCTTGCATCACGTTTCAACTCTCTTCTTGTTTTCATATGTTTCTTATTGTTTCCCTCATTCCCTCTTCTGTTGCAAACTTCTTGTAATTGTTCTGTATCTTCACAGTTACAATCGTTCGAATTCATGGTAAAAATCTATTTACAGCTTCCCTTCTGTAAAAATCCTATATATCAGTATACCATAAAACGGAGAAAGATTTAACCCCTATTTTGATTTCTTTGTGTCATTGGAAAAGCCCTATTACGCAAAGCGTATTCCACAAAATAGTACCGATCCTTTTCAACAACAAAACAGGCCATGTATCATACCTTTTCATACACAGCCTGTTTCATATTTTTATGTATTTCGTAACTGTTCAGTACCCTCACAGTTACGGGCAAAAATCTATTCCATATCGACTCCGTCGATGGGATTTTTGCCTGCATAACTCAGGATTTTGCTTCGCAAAACCTTCGCGAAATATTGAATCCTGAATAGTTACTGTATTTCTTTTTCTCTTCACCATGCTATTTTACTTCCGGTACTACGATTTCTCCCACGCCACCACAATACTGCACCGTTGTATCAATCAATCGTTGTGCAGTTTCCTGTAACAGTTCATCCGGTGTGGCGGCATTTCCCTGCACGATATAGAATACATTCCTGGCATTCTGATCCACTGCCGTCTTATTGACCTGACGAATTTCCAGACGGCACAGCACTTCGTTGGCATCATCGCAATAGCTGTATTCATGTGGATTCACCGGTACCGGCTCTGTCTGTCCCAATGGCACGAAACGCTCGGAACCATCTGTAAACCGAAGGGTTACATTGCCGTCTACCTTATCTATGTTGTGTGCCCCAAGTGCCAGCTTGCTCTCTAAGGAAATCAGGTTGTAAATATCCACTGCCTGATTGATGTAAAACATGTCCCCCTGCCCCTTCTTTAACAGTTTGATTAAATTTTCACTTGCCGGAATGTTCTTTCTTCTCTTTACTCCGGTGTTGTCATGTAAAATATGGAATCCTTCCAGAATCGGGTCTGCATGTACATCCAGATCCTTGTACGCTTCATACAGCTGTGCCAACCGCTCTGTCCGATAGGTCTGCCACTCCGGACTGTCTGTCTCATTGTGAATGCCTCTGATGACCGGAAACAGAATTTTCACCCCCGCATCTAATACTGCCTGTTCTACAAAAAATTGACTCATTGATATGCATCCTCCCTTTATTTCAAAAACACATGCTATGTGGTAGCTGATTTGTTACCTAGACTGTTTCTATTACAAAGAATTATAAAACTCATATCCTATCATGTCAATATGTTTAATAGGGATTATTTTCAGAATAAAACCACACATAAAAATAGATATATAGGATACAAAATTGTACCGCTATATATCTATCTTATCATCACGATTTCATACCCTCACAGTTACAGGCAAAGTTCTATTACGCCTCTTCTCCAAACTCATAATCATTTCCCGGCAAAACTGCATTAAACAGAATGCCAAGCAGGGAAGCGATTGCCAGACCGGACAGGTTGATGTCTGTACCGGCGATGGTGAAGGTGATGCCGCCGATGGAATTGAATCCCAGTGCGCTGACCAGAATCACCGCAACGATGATCAGGTTCCGGCTTTTATTTAAGTCTACCTGCTTCTCTACCAGATTGCGGACACCGATACCGGAAATCATACCGTACAGAATCAGGGACACACCGCCGATGATGGCTGTAGGCACAGAGTTAATCACGGAAGCAAATACCGGTGAGAAAGAAAACAGGATGGCAAAACATGCCGCAATCCGTACTACCTTGGGATCGTATACACGGCTCAGTACCAGTACACCGGTATTCTCTCCATAAGTGGTATTGGCAGGTGCACCAAACAAAGCCGCCAGACTGGTTGCCAGACCATCTCCTAACAAGGTTCTGTGCAGACCGGGATCTTTGATGTAGTTCTGACCGGTGGTGGCACCAATGGCAGAAATATCCCCGATATGCTCCATCATGGTTGCCAGTGCAATGGGCATAATGGTCAAAACGGCAGACACATCAAACTTTGCCATAGCAGACAGCTTGATGGGACTGCCAATCCATCCGCCCAGAAAGCCGCCAGAGGCCGTTTCCTTTACAGCAGTGAAATCTACCTTTCCTGCAATCAGCGCAATGACATAAGAGCCTACCACACCGATCATGATCGGGATGATCTTCACCATACCCTTTCCCCAGATGTTGCAGATCACAATGATCAGAAAGGCAACGATTGCCAGCCACCAGCAGGTGGAACAGTTGGCGATGGCAGACGGTGCCAGTATCAAACCAATGGAAATGATGATGGGACTGGTCACTGCCGGTGGGAAGAAACGCATAACTTTCTTCACCCCTACCAGTTTGATCAGACCGGATAGCACCAGATAGATCAAACCAGCGCAAAGCACACCGCCGCAGGCATAAGGCAGCATTTCCGTATTGGGTGCCCCGTCGATCATCGGTGCAACAGCCGCATACCCGCCTAAGAATGCAAAGGAAGAACCGAGAAATGCAGGTACCTTTCCCTTGGTCAGGAAATGAAATAACAGCGTACCGATACCTGCAAATAACAGTGTGGTGGACACACTCAAACCGGTAAGCAACGGTACCAGTACGGTGGCGCCAAACATAGCAAAGGTATGCTGCAAGCCAAGAATAAGCATCTTCGGCACACCCAGCTGTCTGGCATCATAAATGGGTTCGTTGTAATTTTGAGACATAAAAAACAACCATCCTTTCTTTTGTGTCCGGGCAGAAAGAAAGGTTTCCCTGCTGATTGGATACAGTATGAGAAACCTCCTTGTCCCGACAGTTTGATTTCGCACGGATTCGATCAAAGCCTTTTGTCACTGTTCGACACCCTCACAGTGACATATTTTTCCATCAGCGTTTCCTGATGGCTCAAACCAGAATCCTTACTCTTATCCCCTATGTTAAATCCTTCCCGGCAATTTGTCAAGAATAATTGACGAATTCTTCTCTTTGCAGTATCATAGTATTAGGCATTTTGTCTAAGAATCTTGTGTTCCAATACAAGACACACACTGTTTCGGAATTAGAATTATGTAAAAAGTTTATATACTCCAAACACCGAAACGTTACACGAAGGAAAGAAACAGGAGGATTTTCCCTATGGAAATGAACAACGTAACCATCATTCAGCACCCACTGATTCAACACAAAATTTCTATTTTACGCAATAAAGAAACCGGTACCAACGAGTTCCGTACTCTGGTAGAGGAAATCGCCATGTTGATGGGCTATGAGGCATTCCGTGACCTGCCCACCGAGCTGGTAGAGATTGAGACACCCATTGAAACCACCAGGCAGCCGATGATCGCCGGAAAGAAACTGGCAGTGGTACCCATTCTCCGGGCCGGTCTGGGTATGGTCAGCGGTATTCTGGCTCTGGTGCCCTCTGCAAAGGTGGGACACATCGGTCTGTACCGGGATGAAACGACCCATGAGCCCCATGAATATTATTGCAAACTGCCGGAAAACATTGACAAGCGTACCATCGTGGTAGTGGACCCTATGCTGGCAACCGGCGGCTCTGCTGTGGCTGCTGTGGCTTTCATCAAACAGCGTGGCGGCAGGGACATCAAATTCCTCTCCATCATCGCCGCACCGGAGGGCATTGAGCGGCTCATGACAGCCCATCCGGATATCCAGCTGTACTGCGGCTGTATGGACCGGGAGCTGAATGAAAATGCATACATCTGTCCAGGTCTGGGGGATGCAGGTGACCGCATCTTTGGTACAAAGTAATGAATAAAACCAATGCAATGCGTCTGTTGGATCGGGATGGCATTTCCTATCGCACAAAAGAATACGAAGTGGACGAGTCTGATCTGTCCGGAGAGCATGTAGCCGCCCAGCTGGGTCTGCCTGTAGAGCAGGTGTTCAAAACACTGGTGACCCGTGGCGAAAAAAATGGCATCATGGTATTCTGTATTCCTGTGGCAGAGGAACTGGATTTCAAGAAACTGGCCACCCTGACCAAAGACAAGAAAGTAGAGATGATTCATGTGAAGGAACTGCTGGGCCTCACCGGCTATATCCGGGGCGGCTGCTCTCCCATCGGCATGAAAAAGAAATATCCCACATGGATTGATGAAACTGCCATCTTATTTGACGAAATCTATGTGAGCGGCGGCGTGCGTGGCTGTCAGATCGTCATCAACCCGGAGGATCTGGCAGGATGCGTGGAAGCAGAATTTGCAGATTTGACGAAGTTGTAAAACGAATCCCCGGTCAGTATTCCTCATTTTCAGAGGATACTGACCGGGGATTCAATGTTACATTTCTTCCTGCCCCTGCCACATGGCATCAAATAATACACTACGGTCTTCTGTGGTTACGTTTTCATGGAACCAGCTCACCACCGTCTTCTGGAAAATCACTTTGATTTCTTCATTTGGAATTTTCAAAAAAACCTTTCCCTGTTCCGGCATGCTTCCTTCCGGCAGATCAGACGGATTTACCTGCGTCAGATAACCGGTCAGATACAGCAGACTCCACAGATTTGCCTCCGAAGAATGGATGGCATCATAGGTCAGATTTTCTTCTATCGTTTCTTCAATATAGCCGCCTGCAAGCAGTGTCTCAAACTTTTCATTCACATCCAGCTCCGGGCGACTGCCATCATTTGCCACCTGAATAAATGTACGCAAAATATCATTGTGGCTGGTATTTTCCCAGTAATGTTTCGGCAAAGCTGTAGGATTGTCCTGCAAGGCATTCACATGATTCAATACATCCCATGGACAATAAATGTGGATACTGCCAAACCGGTATCCATCATACCAGCGTTTCATTTCCTCTGCATGATCCGTAAAACCGGTATCCTGTAACAATCTCGCAACCTCTTCTTTTGTGAAGCCCATATACTCATTGAACCGGTCACCGGTAATATTGTCCGAAACAAAATTGTTGGCACCGGTAAAAATGCTTTCATTGGCAATCCGCAGACAGCCGGTGATGACAGCAAACTTTAGAAACGGATTCGACTTCAATGTTTTATTCAGCAATCCACGCATGAGATTCAGCATTTCCTGATAAAATCCATTTTCATTTGCCTTTGCAAGAGGCACATCATATTCATCCATCAAAAGAATGACCTGTTTTCCAAAATGTGCCTCCATCATGCGCATCAACACATGAAGAGAGGTTTGCAGTTCCACATCATCTGCTTCCCGCCGAAGCAGCGTTTCAAAAAATGCTTTATCCTCTGCCTTTACCTCTTCACTTTCCAAAAGATAACGATGCTGGTAGCACAAATCAGAAATGCACATTGCCAGTTTCTTTTTGGCATCTGCCAATTGCAGATCATCTACTTCTTTCAAAGTCAGAAAAATCACCGGCCACTGATTCTGCCACTTTTCACACAGATTCTTTTGTTCAGAAATATGCAATCCGGCAAACAAACTTCTGCTGTCTGTTCGAATGTCAAAAAAATGTGCCAGCATATCCATTGCCAGTGTCTTTCCAAAACGTCTGGGACGGGTAATCAAATTCACCTGGAATGTCTTTCGCAGCAACTCCGCAATCATATCCGTCTTATCAATGTAATAATAGCCCTCTGTCCGAATCTGATCAAACCGATCAATTCCAAGAGGCATTACAGGTTGATTGGTCATATATCCCCTCTTTTTTCTTTTTTTTACAATTATAGACAAGCATAAAACTCTTTCATCAGACCAGAAATTTCCCGGATTTTTTCATCTTGTTAGTTTATTTTCCAATAACCATACCGCTTGCCACCAATACGCTCTATTCTGCCAGTTTCTTTCAATACGTTTATGTACTTCTGCACTACTCGGCGCGTTATACCCAAACGAGCTCCTAATACTTCCTGAGAGATATCTGGCTGTTCCTTTAATACTTCAATGACCTTAAGAACCATTGTATCTTCCAAAGCACCAGCTTTATCCATATTTTGGTGCTTTGGTGCTTTAGGCTGATCTATAAGAGCACTTTCCAGCGCCTGGAAGCGAATCCGAAGCGTAGTTCCTAACAACTCATAAACCGGAAGCTCCGCTCCTATTTCCTGGCACTCATCGCAGATCTTTTGAATACCCTGTCCCCAATTCTCAATGAAACCTGCACGATAGAAAACATTAGCAATATCGGGATTATATGGCTTTGAATCATGCGGTTCCATGAGTGTATCCACTGTCCAGCCCTCTGGTAGAATACAGCTATTGCTTATTGTAATGGTATCATCCATAACCCGTATCTGTATCGGCATACCATACATATAACAGTTGTGTGCTATGGCGTTATAAACAGCTTCACGGATAGCCTCTCTTGCAAAAGGATATTCCTCGACTCTTACATCATGCTCATATCTGATCTTCGCTTTCAGATACATCTGATAAATCAGATCGATAACCTTGCTTGCATTTACAATCAGCGATTCTTCAAGGTCATTATGATAAACAACACGCCCCCTCTCATCAAACTTCCCGACCTTTACAAAGCTTCCATTCTGGATAACACTCGGATCTCTATAAAACAGAAGGACAGCCGATCTCTTTAACTTCCCATCAGTGATCAGATGCAGCTTTTGAAGCAATTCCGCATTGGGAACATTCAATTCTTTTTCCGTCATCCGCCTTTTACTCAACGCTTCTCTTCGGAAGATTTTGAAGCTCTCATCGTCCAGATCATCTACTGTAATGTTATCGACGGTAACATCCTCCCATCGAAAACCTGTTTTCTGCATAATGAACTCCGACAGCGCAATTCCTGTCAGCTGCTGCTTGGTTGCTCCACTACGATAATGAAACTCTCCATGGTAACTGATGGGGAAAGAACTAGGTTTTACTATAATCTCCAAATAGTCTTTACCGGACTTTGTATGTTTATTCACATCGGCAACAATACCAAGTCCTGTCTGAATTTTATTTGGAATATCCTCCAGCAGCTTCTTTACATTCTTTACACCGACAACATTACCGGCATCATCGATACCAATATAAATAGTGCCACCCTGAGCATTGGCAAAACCGCACACCCATTTCAGGTATTCATCCCGCCAGGATTCTTTATATTCAATGTTCTGACTCTCTGCCATAGAAAATCCTCCCAAAATTTATTCAAATACCCCATCCGTATCAAACATATGATCCAATTCATCTGTATTTACCGCACGAGATATCTTATCCCGGATTGCTGTCTGATACATATCCAGCCTTTTGAATTGATCTCCATCAACTAAACCCTAGTGCGTTCCATTTTTATGTTCTTATGGTTTAAACTTTATTAATTAGCTGTGCATACCATACACTATCCATTATACCACCTTTTCCTTACTTTTTCAAGCGAAAAACTCCATATTTGCGTGAGCTGACACAGTTTACAATTGAAAAATCCTCAATTTGATACTATAACGTTATCCCGAATTTACCACTTGCCATAAAAGCGTTGCGAGACTTTTTGCGCTTTCTAACTGTCAAAGATGGGATTGATTTTTACACAAAAATCAATCCCATACTGTTCAAAAGAAAGGTAAATGCAAAAATAGTCACAATGGAGAACAGTGTGGTCAACACCAGAATCTGTCCTGCCAGTTCTCCGTCACCTCCCATGGAACAAGCCATGGTATAGGATGCCACTGCCGTAGGGGAAGCAAATAAGACCATCAGTACCACCAGATTCACCCCCTGAAAGCCAAGCAGGATGGCGATGGTAAGCATGATGACCGGTACTGCCACCAGCTTCCCTGTGACTGTGATCCACAGCTGTTTCCGGTATGTTTTCACACTGGAAAAATGAAAATCCGCTCCCAGTGCGATCAGCGCCAGAGGTGTGGCGATGGAACCCAGTGTGGAGACAGACTCCATTGCCAGTTCCGGCACCGGAATCCGGAGAAATACAAAGATCAGTCCCAGCACAGAGGCAATGACCAGGGGATTTTTCAATACCCCTTTGGCGGCATGCCCCCAGTTCATCTTTCCATTGTCCCGAAACAATTCAAACAACAACACCGCCAGAATATTGATCATGGGAATGATGATGGCCGCCAGTACAGATGCCATGCCCAGATGGTGTTCGTCAAAAATGGCCGCCGTCACCGGAATGCCATACAGTACATAATTGGAACGATAAATGCCCTGTATCATGACAGAACATTTTCTGCTGTCGGACTCAATCTTTGGAATGGCAAAACACAATCCGGTGTACATCAGCAAAATGGCGCAGATGGCAAACACCACCACCCGGATGTCAAAATCACTGCTCAAATCCGATGTATAAATATTTTTAAACAGCAACGCAGGCAGAAACAACTTGAATACCATCTGGTTCAACTGTTTTGTGGTCACGTCCGCCAGTTTCAGCCAACGTTTCAGCACATATCCCACTATCAGTAAAATGCATAAAGGAAACACCACTTGTACCGCAAGAATCAAACTGTCAAACATCGAACTCCTCCTTTAGCTTTTGTAAAATCTGTGCATTACAGCTACGATTATTTTCCAATGCACCCGGCTCACTGCTTTCACTACTCTCTCCACAAAAATCCATGCCGATGACCCCATGATTGCGCAAGAATAATTCCAGTAACTCTAACAATTCCCACAGTCTCATACTGCCGCTGTCCCAGTTGGTCATACAGTCTTCCCGGCACAATACATCTTTGTCCACGGACAGGTACACAGCGCCATCCAACTGCCGGTTGATCCATGTCCCGAGGACTGACATCTCATGCTGCGGATCCTGAAAAAAGGATTCCGATATGGCAGTCACGGTTTTTCCATAGCAGATAAACTGATAGAAACAGGCTGCCAATTCTCCCTGCATCACAACCGGCACCACATCTGGATTTTCCGGCAATGCCTGTAACAATTCCTCTTTTACCCCAATCAAAATCACCTGTTGTAAAAAAGGATTCTGTTTCAATGCATGAAGCACCCAGGAACCGCAGGACAGCAGTTCCGCAAAGAAGGATGGCTGCATATCCGGGTGATGATCGAACACCACCAGGGAAAAGGGTTCTTTGATCTGCATCGTCAGCAAATGTGCCACATAGTGATAGTTGCCATTGCCAATCCATGTGACCGGATGGGATTCTCGCATCCCATCTGCGGTCTTTTCCGTAATCACCGCTGCTGCTTCCTCATCACAGTAGCCATTGGTACCCTCTAGCGTTGTGAAGTCTATCCACTGTGCTTTTATGAAATCATTACATTGTTGTTCCGTTTTTTCCAATGCTTCTAACTGATTTTTGCAGTTTTTCTCTTTCTGTACTGTCTCATCACAAGAATAGAAATTCTGAAACTCAGACTCATCTGTAAACACTTCCTGTTCCCGAAGCCACCTGTCAAACTCCAACACCTGTATCATGACTGCTCCTTCTTCTGGCACTGCTCTGCCTGCTGATCTGCAAGGGCGAACAATTCCGCTTCACTGGCAAGATCAGCCTGCAACGGATATGTCTCAGTTACCTTTTGATACTCCGCTTTGATTGCCGCAGCTTTCTCTGTATCCTGCTCTTTCAGCAATGCAATGGCATAATTGGCACGCAGTACAGAAGGATACTTTCTCATTTGTTTCAAAATCATGGCAATCTCTTTTTCCTCCAACATAGAAAGAGATGCCTGCGTACCATGCTGTAACACAGAAATATAAGCTTGATCAGCCAGACAGAGTGCTTTATAAATCCCTACTGTATTTTCTTCCAACATGCGATCAATCAGACTTTGCGCCGTGGCAAAATCGTGAAGATCCATGGCACGATTTTCTGAAAATGCCAACATGATTCCAGTCCCGTCTGTGCCTTCTTCTGGCAGGGCAAACCATTCCTGTGGCATATCTTTCAAACTTCCAGTCCCGTCTGTGCCTTCTTCTGGCAGGGCAAACCATTCCTGTGGCATATCTTTCAAACGCACACCTCTTACCTGCAACGCATTGATTTTTAACTGGCACCAGAACAGTTTCTTTAAATTGGTATTTTTCGCAAAATGGATCGCATTCCATCCATCATTTGGAACCGTTCCCTGAATGGGAACGCCATTGAACACCGCAACTGCAATTCCGATGATTCCCAGTTCCAACAGAAACGGAAACCACACACTTTCTCTGGTCACCAGAATTGCCCCCAGAATTCCTGCCGCAGCAACGATCAGATTCACCAGAATCCCACCCAGGTTATATAGTACCGTAGGAAATTGTTCCATCTCCACGTCTACCGGTTCCATCAGACACTGTCCACCGGTTCCTGCAAGGGAAAAACGCTTCCACTTCAATCCGTCTTCATATTTTTGCAGCATGATACTTCCAACTCGAAAAGAGCAGAATTTGTAACCGCTCAATAACCCAAACAACAGATGACCGCCTTCGTGGATGATCATATGAATCAGATAGCTGACGATCATGAACAAAACCAAGCCCATATAAGAGCACAAAAATTCCAATTTAGTCTGCTCTGCAATCCGCTCTGCCCCCATTGCAAATAAAATCGAACAGCCTGCTACACCGCCAAATACCCCTCCCATTAACAGTGACCGGATATACTGGGCATCGTATTTTTTCTTGCCATTCTTTCCTTCTTTTGACTGTGATGATCCCTGTGTTTTCATTTTTGTCTTACCCTCCCCTCTCCTGTAAAAAGTTCCCTTCTTTAGCATGCTAAAAAAGGGAACTTGACTGCTTTGTCTATTGAATTGCAATAGTTAGCTCGCCGTTATATTCAGCCAACCGTCACAATACTACGCATCCAATAAATAATTTCATTTTTACTTTTCTGTATCCATATTCCATTATGCTTCCAACAGCTTCTCTACGCTGGCTAACTTCACACACAGCGCAAACAGCCTGGTTGCTTCCTTGATCTCCTCTAAAGTCGGGAAAGAAGGCGCAATACGGATATTGGAATCTTTCGGATCGTTCTTGTATGGATAAGTTGCGCCTGCACCTGTCAGTACCATGCCTGCATCCTTACACTTGGCAACGATTGCCTTTGCACAGCCATCCATAGAATCAAAGCTGATGAAGTAACCACCCTTTGGTGTGCTCCATGTGCCGATTTCCAGACCGCCCAATTCTTCTTCTAAAATATTGCATACTGCCTCAAACTTCGGACGCATGATATCTGCATGCTTTTTCATCTGCTCCATCATACCATTGATGTCACCGAAGAAACGTACATGACGCAGCTGGTTGATCTTGTCATGACCGATGATCTGCCAGTTCATCATGCTCTTGATGGATGCAATGTTTGCATCAGAAGATGCGATGGCAGAAATACCTGCTCCCGGGAAGGTGATCTTGGAAGTAGAGCAGAACTCATATACCATATCCGGGTTGCCTGCCTTTGCACACTCGCTTAAAATCTCCGGAATCTCCTGAATGTCATCAAAATACAGGTGATGGATGCCATAGGCATTGTCCCAGAACAGACGGAAATCCGGTGCGGCCGGCTTTAATGCAGCCATACGCTTTACCACTTCTTCACTATATACAACACCTGATGGATTGCCATACTTCGGCACGCACCACAGACCCTTGATGCTGTCATCAGAAGATACCAGCTTCTCGATCAGATCCATATCCGGACCGTCTTCGTATGTAGGAATGTTGATCATCTCTACTCCGAAAAACTCGGTAACAGCAAAGTGTCTGTCATATCCCGGTACCGGGCAAAGGAACTTTACTTTCTCTAACTGACTCCACGGAGTATTCCCCAGCACACCATGTGTAAATGCACGGGCAATCATATCATACATGATATTCAAACTGGAACCACCACATACGATCACATTCTCCGGCTTTACACCGATCATATCTGCCATCAGCTTCTTAGCTTCCGGAATCCCATCCAGTACACCATAGTTTCTGCAGTCTGTGCCGTCTTCTGCAGTCAGATCTGCACTGCTGTCAAAAATATCCATCATCGGCATGGACAGATCCAGCTGCTCATTGGATGGCTTTCCTCTTGCCATATTCAGCTTCAGGCCCTTGCCCTGATATTCCTTATAAACTGCGTTCAACTGTGCCTTTAAAGATTCTAACTCTTCTCTGGATAAATCCTTGTATGCGGTCATGATGCATCCTCCTGTGAAATTTTCATTTTCATTGTATCTCACGGCAAATTAGCCTTTCCTATCGTATCATTTCGACAAAAAAATGTCAATCAAATAAAGAAGTCATTTTCTATATCGAGAAACGTACAAAAAATACCATTTCCATTATAACAACGGAATGCCTGCTTTCGCACACTGCTTTCTGGTCTCTGCATCCCATACGCTTGCCTGCACTTCTCCGATGTGGGCACTTCCCAAAAGCAGCATGCACAGACGGCTCTGTCCGATACCGCCGCCGATGGTATATGGCAGTTCTCCGTTTAATAATGCCTTGTGGAATGGCAGTTCTCTTCTCTCATCGCAGCCTGCCAGGGTCAGCTGACGATCCAGACTTTCCGGGCTGACACGGATCCCCATACTGCTCAGCTCATAACTGCACTGCAGTGTATCATTCCAGAACAGAATGTCTCCATTCAATGCCCAGTCATCATAGTCAGGGGCACGATTGTCATGTGGCTCCCCATTGGTCAGGTCTCCGCCGATCTGCATCAGGAATGTGGTGCCATGCTCTTTCACAAACGCATTTTCACGCTCTTTAGCAGACAAGTCAGGATACAGGTCTAACAACTCCTGGGAAGTGATAAAAGTCACTTCAGAAGTATGTAATGGCATCTTTGCCAGCTGTGGGAACAGGGCATGCATGCTCATCTCTGTGGCACAGACTGCTGTGACAATGCTGTTTACCACCTGCTTCAAATAGTCCACATTCCGGTCTTCCAGACGAATGACCTTTTCCCAGTCCCACTGGTCTACATAGATGGAATGGAGATTGTCTAATTCCTCGTCACGACGGATGGCATTCATATCCGTATACAAACCCTTCCCCACCCGGAAATCATAATCTTTTAATGCCTGGCGCTTCCATTTTGCCAGAGACTGTACCACCTCTGCCTCGCTGCCGGTGTCACGGATGCCGAACGAAACCTTGCGCTCCACGCCACTCAAATCATCATTCAGACCGGTGGAAGACTCCAAAAACAATGGTGCGGATACACGGTGCAAATCCAAAGATGCACACAGCGTATCTGCAAACAGACGCTTGATGGTACCGATGGCACGCTGGGTATCATACAGGTTCAGGATAGGTACATAGCCTTCTGGAATAAATAATTGACTCATAGCTGTCTCCTTCTCTACTTATGATAAGGCTCATGGTTTAAGATACGATAAGCCCGGTAAATCTGCTCCAGCAATATGACACGCATCATCTGGTGGGGAAATGTCATAGGAGAAAAACTGAGCTGAAAATCTGCCCGCTTCAACACCTGAGCAGACAATCCCAGTGAACCACCGATGAGAAAGACGATATTGGAAGTCCCATGCAGTCCCAACTGTTCGATTTTTTCAGACAGCCCGACAGAATCTAACATCTTTCCTTCAATGGCCAATGCAATCACATAGGCACCTTCCGGAATCTTCGCCAGAATCCGTTCTCCTTCCCGGTTCTTCACTGCTTCTTCCTCCGCAGGAGAAGCCCCTTCCGTGGTCTTTTCATCTGCCACCTGGATCAGTTCCAGCTTGCAATACCGAGAAAGGCGCTTGCTATATTCGTCAATGGCCATGGTCCAGTATTTTTCCTTCAGCTTTCCGGGGGCAATCACTGTAATCTTCATACATTTCCTCACTCATCGAAATTCATTCCAAATCCGCTCTGATTTCATGTCATCTTGCTTTTTCAGATTGATTATGTTATGGTAGTTACATCAGCCTGTATAAAAAGAATTCCTGCATCCTGCGGGTTCCGCTTTTTGGTTACAGAAATTTTCTGTTCCCAAAAACAGTCTGATTTTGCAACTACCTTTTATCGTATCACGAATTGGCTGAGAATACAAGTAGATACATACAACATCCATGGGAAACCGTGTCCTGCCGGATGCAGGAAATCGGTCTATGGAACAGGAAATGGAGGATTTTATGATTTGTCCCAAGTGTGGAATGGAATTTAAAGAAGGGGTGCTGAAATGTACAGATTGCGGCACAGACCTGGTGGAGCGTTTAGAAGATGCCGTAGAGGAAATGACTGATCTGATCAATGTTCCCTCGGATTACGCCCCCAGACTCAATGATTTTCTGGAATATTCCGGAATGACAACCCAACTGACCGAGGCAGAGGAAGAAGGACATACCCTGATCCGGGTGAAGGAATCCCAGAAAGCAGAGGCAGTGAAGCTGGCTGCTGTCTTCCTGACAGAAGAACCACCGGAACCTTCCGATGACGAAGAGGAAGAAGACGAAGCGGAAAGGATTTTATATGCTCCTTCCGGCATGCATTACAAAACAGCGCAAACCCGCTACGAAGAAGCCAAATCAACCGGTATCACCTTTGCCATTTTCAGTGGTGCCATCGTCTTAGACCTGTTAGATCATGCGTTCACCCATATCCTGCCGGCAGGTAATCTGCTGATGAACATCGTGCTATTCTGTATTGCAGTGGGACTGGCGTATGGTGCATTCAAGTATCTGACATCCTTAAAGACACTGGAAGCCGCCATCTCCACAGAAGCAGAAAACGAAGCTGCGGTACAGACATGGCTGAAAGAACAGTTCCCGGATATGACTGCGCTGGATGCCAAGACACTGGAACAATTTGGCCAAACCTCTATGGAAGAACAGGAACTGAACCGGATGCAGTATCTCAACCATGCCATCCATGAGCAGTTCCCGGAACTGGAACAGGTCTTTCTGGAATATGAGGCAGAAAATTATTTCAATCAGCTGGAGGAAGCGTAAAAAGATATCATAATCCCAGCGTTTGATGAAAATCCAAAACAGGCAGTTCCTGCTACTACTTCTTCTCCTGTGATAAAACGTGGAGAGAAAAGACAGGGAACTGCCTGTTTTGTGTCATCAAACGTGGATTCCATATTCGCTTCTGTCACAGAAACAACTTGTCACAAAAGCGCAGTTGGCGAGATGATTTCTCTGCAAAAAGCAAAAGTTTTCCACTTACAAGTCGGAAAGTGTTTGGTTTTCGGAAGTTTCGGACTTGCAAGTCCAAAAGTATTGATTTTTTCATAGTTTTGGATATAATATAGATAAGAATCACAGAAGATTTGGAACGCTTCGGAATGGAGGTTATATGTCTGAACTGATCAATCGCCCTGCATATTTAGAACAGCTTATCCAGAATAAAGATGTAGACTTAGTGAAAATCGTGACCGGAATTCGCAGATGTGGAAAATCATCCCTGCTTGATCTGTTCCACCAGTATCTGAAAGAAAATGGAATATCGGATTCCAATATCATTCATATGAATCTGGAGTCTCTGCGTTACCGGGATCTGACCGATTATCTGGCATTTTATGATTACGTCAGTGCCCGTATTCCGAAAGAAGGAAAAATCTATCTGATTTTTGATGAATTGCAGGCAGTGGAACATTGGGAAAAAGCCGTAGAATCTTTCCGACTTGATTTTGATGTGGATATTTATATCACAGGCTCCAATGCTTATCTGCTATCTACCGAATTTTCCACCCTGCTCTCCGGCAGATATATCGAAATCCGCATGCTACCCTTATCATTTCAGGAATTTCTGACTTTCTATGACTTTGAAACCACAGTTACGATGGAAGAAAAATTTCAGAAGTATTTGCAGTTTGGTGGTATGCCGATTTTGAAAGAATACCGCTTCAATGAACCCCGGAGCAACCAGGCACTGGAAGGAATCTATTCTACCGTGGTTCTGCGTGATATTTTACAGCGCAACCAGCAGGCTGACCAGCACATGCTTCAAAAAATCATGCTGTTTCTCTGCTCTAATATCGGCAGTATCACTTCTCCAAACAGCATTGGAAATGTACTGTCCAATGAAGGGGATATTCAAAACCGCAAAGGGAAAAATATTGCAGGAAAAACAGTAGAAAAATATGTCGAGATGCTTCGCAGTGCATTTATCTTTTATTCCGTAGGTCGCTACGATGTGAAGGGAAAGCAACTGCTCAAAACACTGGGAAAGAACTATATCATCGATCTGGGATTCCGCAATATGCTCCTTGGCTATCGTGATGCAGACCGAGGACATATTCTGGAAAATATCGTATTTTTAGAATTGATTCGCAGAGAGTATCGTGTTTACATCGGAAAAGTGGGGGAAACAGAGGTAGACTTCGTAGCAGAAAAGCCGAATGACAAGTTGTATATCCAAGTGACCGAAAGTATGCAGTCGCCGGAAACACGGGAACGGGAACTACGCCCGCTCCGCATGATTCCGGACAACTATGCGAAAATTGTGTTATCGATGGACCGAAGCTATATCAATTCTTATGATGGGATTCAGTCTCTGAATTTGATTGATTGGTTGCTGTCCTGAAAGAAATGCACCAGGCATAAGTGTTTCTTCTTGTTTGCCTGGTGTAATTTTATTTTCTGCTATCCATTCTACTTGCTATCTTTTTGTTGCCATCCTATTATTCACTTTTTATAGGATTGTATTTCTTGCTTTCTGACTCTGGATACGATACTCATATCCCACAAGATAACATGACAATGCTTCATAATACAACTTCTGTTGTCCTTTGAAAAAAGAGACTAGAGCATCCGTATCTTTTTCTACCTGTGCAGCATGAAGTGCATGATAATAGTCCAGTTTATGCTCATCTTTGATGATAATCGGAACAATGCCTGCATCCAGACACTGACGGAACAAAACCATACGACCGGTTCGTCCATTTCCATCCTGAAACGGGTGAATCAGCTCATATTCTGCGTGAAAACGGGCAATCGATTCTATGCTGGGTGTTGCCTCTTCATAGGACAAGATCAGATTTCTCATCTTTTCTGGCACTTCCTTTGGCAATGCCGTATTCAGATCGGACACTGCATTGGCCCATCTTTTATATTCCCCCACTGGATATCCATTTGCCATATCTTCAAATACACCCGTCTTTAAGTGAAAATGAAACTGCTTGAGCATTTCTTCTGAAAAAGGTTCCCCCAATGTTTGAATCATATAATTGAACATGGAAAAATGCCCGGTCATTTCTTCAATATCTTTTGCACGATAGACCACGGTGCCATCGCTGTAGAGTGTTCCTGTATCAAACAAAGATGCCGTCTGTTCGCTCGTCAGGGTACTTCCTTCAATTTTATTGGAATTATATGCCATCATTTTCTGGGTTTTTGCGTAAATACCCTTCCTGTCATTTGCCTTCCACTCTAATCGAAATGCTTCTTTCAATATTGCGACAATTTGCGCTTCATCTTCACTGCTCAATTCTTCAAACGAACGTTCCAATATCATATCCAGATTCATATGCTATCCTCTTTCTGCTGACCTACTTTTTCATATGGGTATTATAGCAACAATTCGTCTGAAATGAAAGTTTTTTATAACACACTGTAAACAGATGTTCAACATTTGTACCTAATATTCTATTTTTAAGATTCTATAATCATTTTGATACACTACTCGCATCAATTCACACAGAATATACATAATATATCATTCCGCATCGTCTTCACCAGTATATCCTACATTCCAAATTTTCTCATTCATTGAAATTTCTTATGGAAATTCTGACTGAATGTGGATAACCGTCCCTAATTTTTATGCCTGCATCATTCCTACTCCAGCGCACTCCTCAACGAATTCGGTATCCCTCTTGGTCCTCTCACCCCATATATGCCGTATTCTTTCTTCAACACATCAAAGGGAAACTGATCCGGCAAATAGCGTTTTTGCAATTGCAGCTTCATCACAGCTTTTACCGTCAGCTTATCACTTTGATACTCGTAAGGAATATTTGTCTCAAGTACCTTACATTGAAACAGGATTGCCGATACCGGTGCTGCCACATACAGAAACACCGTGTCACCGGTTTTGATCCCATTGCCTTGTTTCCAGTCAATCTCTGTCGTCTCATCAAACGCATGCTCGATGTCATAATACTTGGGATTGGCAGGAACGATCCAGTCTTTTGGCGGCCGAATCTTCTCTTTCTTTTTTGCAGAAGCCGTCGCCAGATAACTCATTTCCAGCAGATCATAAACTTTCTCTTCTGGCACAGTGCCGTCTAACAGCACCGAGATCCAGTGAAGCTTATTCATGTGATAAGCCGGCAGGATTCCCGCTTCCTGGATGAGCATATCCCGGAAGAACAAATCGTCTACCTTCAGGTTGACTACGGTCACATCGTCCATGCCCGAAAGTCCCAGTTTGTTTCGCTGCACATCCATCACAAGGGCGAACCACTTGTGATTATCTGCATGACGGAAGACGGCATTGCCGGCATATTTTCTCCAGGGATATTCCGGAGCGACATTGTATTTCTCTTTAATATAGTCGAATAGTTTTTGTTTCATAGAAACGCTCCTCACAGTTTTATGAATTTCAAAGAACTATAAAATTCTTTGAATCAAGAAAAAAAACTTCTTCTCATCGGATTTGATTCCCCAATCAGGTATCTATTCTCTTTAATTCGTGAATATTTTTATTCCGATAGACCAGATCCGTTCTTTCCTGAAATCCGATGTGTTCCCAAAACCCATTTCCTATCTCATTCTTCTGGAAGACAACCAGTGCCGTTTTCTGGATACCTTCCTGCTCCAAAGCATCCATCGCACTGTCAACCAATTTTCTGGCAATCCCCTGCTGCCGGTACTCCGGCAAAACCGCCGTGTGATAAATATAGCCTCTTCGTCCATCATGCCCCGCTATAATCACTCCAACAATCTTCCCGTCATCTTCTGCCACAAAACTGGTGGTTGGATTGCGTTTTAAATACGCTGCAAGCCCCTCTCTACTGTCATCTGTTGTGTTTAGTCCCATTCCCGGTGTATGAATCCATAAGTGATATACACCATCATAATCTGCGCTGGACATGACCCGAATATTTACCATCTTTTCTTCTCCCAAAGCCAATCTATACTTTTATATTTCATTTTCCTTAAATTTACAAGTATATTTTTTATTCTTTTACAAATTGCCCCAAGCAGCAATCGTCTTTGTTTCCAGAGCATATCTACCTTTTCTTAATCGGATGCCCAATGACCGCCTTTCGTTTCTCCGGTGGTACCCGCCTTGCATCTGACAGGTAGAGTTGTTTGACTCCAAAAAGCGATTTACCACCTCTGGCATACCGCCCACTACCATGTATTCACGCAGAAGGGAAAGAAACTGATCATGCAGCATAGAGGGAACTTTTTCTTTATGATCAATATATTTCCGAAGGGTAGATATCGTCTGTTCATTTTTCCCCACCGCCCATAAAAATTCCTCAAAATCCGCTGCATCTTTTCGGAGGAATAAAAATAGAAAAATTGCACCTTTTCTGAGAATAATAAAAGAAGAATTGGAATTCGATTATTTAATTGATGCCCCCAAAATATACGCCTCATTCAGAGACTCTTCAGAAACTTCTCCCTTATCTTTTGCTCCTCTAACAAGCACCATTCCATAATCCTCCAAATGAAAGAAATTCAAAACCAACTTATACTGCATAATGATGGAATCAAATAATTCTGGTAATGTAGCTGCTCCAACCAATATTAACACCAGTTTCTTTATATTAAATTCATTTCGCAAAGGGGTATGTAATCTATCAATTACAGCCTTTAATTCTGCGCTTAATCCATAAAAATAGACTGGAGATGCTATCGCAACCATATCCGCTTCTTTCAATTTCTCATATATTGGAATCATATCGTCATTTTGAAAACACTTATTCCCTTCTCTTGTAAAACATGAATTGCACCCAATGCATGGATTGACCTTATATTCTGCAACCGAAATTATTTCCACCTCATTATTCTCTTTTGCTCCCCTTGCAAATGCATTAGCTAACAGTTCAGTATTTCCACCTTTTCGCATACTACCAATCAATATCACTATCTTACTCATCACTCACTCATCTCCAAAACCTATAATTTTTCTGTCTGTTCAACATTCAACAAATATAAACGTTCGTTCTAGATTGATATCCTCACCCTTCATAATCAAATAATCTTTAGACAATTGCGAAACTCTTTGAATAGAGTAAAAAACAGCCTGTACATCAGAAATTTTTCACTAAAAAAACTCTGTGGAATGCCGGTACTTTATTTTTTGAGCAATAAGCGATAAAAAATATTAGTACCGCTGCTATGGACATCATTCTTACGAATGATTCGAAGCGAGAGCGTGTTTTTTTAGTAAAAATTTTGATGAAAGGTGTTCGGTATCATAGTTTCGCAAAAGCCTATCAAATAATCTTCCCTTCCAAATGATCGCATTCGTGCTGGATGATCTGAGCGGTCCATCCTTTGAAGTCTTGTGTATGTTGGTTCATTTTCATATCCTGATACTGCACGGTGATGTGCTGATACCGTGTGGTCTTTCTGGTTCCGGCGAGAGAAAGACATCCCTCTTCTGCCTCATAAGGCTCCGATTTTTTCAGAATCACAGGATTCAGCATCACCAGATCCATCATCCCCAGAGACACGATGATCATATTTTTGTGATAACCGATCATGTTAGCTGCCATGCCCACACAGCCATCCCGATGGGCTGCAAGAGTATCCTGCAAATCGTTTGCAATGGAAAGATCTTCCCGAGTCACCGGCTTAGACTTCTGGCCTAAAAACATCATATCTTTTACAATGGATTTTATCATGATAAAATCACTCCTTCCTCTTTGCGAATGAAATAAAAATCGGCATAGCAGCTTTCTAAACCAACTATGCCAATTTGCCATTTATTATTCCTCGTAATCACAGCAGGTACGATCACAGCAATACTGCTTGATGATCTCCACTGCTTTCAAATGCAATGGATGTACCTGATAAGCTGCCAATGTCTCCTTGCTGTCATACACACCATGCAGCATGATTTCAGCCGAACTGGTGTCTAAAAGCGGCATGATCACATCACAGCGCTTACAGCCGTCCATAACCTCTGTCACCTTGTCGATTCTGCTGCGAAACTCTGCTGCCGCCGCCAGTTTCTCTTCCTCTGTATAACCTTCCTGAAATTTCCAGGACACAATATGATGTACCATATCTGACTCCTTATTTATTGGACAAGTACTCGTCAATTCCCTTGGCTGCTGCCTTTCCTGCCCCCATGGCCAGAATGACAGTTGCCGCTCCGGTCACTGCATCTCCACCGGCAAATACGCCCGGCTTAGAGGTGGCACCGGTTGTTTCATCTGCCACGATACACTTCCACTTGTTGATGTCCAGCCCCTCTGTGGTACTGGAGATCAGCGGATTTGGAGAGGTACCCAGTGCCATGATGACCGTATCCACATCCATGGTAAACTGAGAATCCGGAATCTCTACCGGTCTGCGTCTGCCGGATGCATCCGGCTCGCCCAGTTCCATACGGACACAGTTCATACCGATCACATCTCCATTGTCATCTGTCAAAATCTCTGTCGGGTTGGTCAGAGTATCAAAGATGATGCCCTCTTCTTTTGCGTGATGCACTTCTTCTGCTCTTGCAGGCAGTTCTGCTTCACTTCGACGGTATACGATGTGAGTTTCTGCCCCCAGACGCAGTGCGGTTCTGGCTGCATCCATTGCTACATTACCGCCACCTACCACAGCTACCTTCTGTCCTTTATGGATCGGGGTATCGTAATCCTCACGGAATGCCTTCATCAGATTGTTTCTGGTCAGGAACTCATTGGCAGAGAATACGCCTTTGGCATTTTCTCCCGGAATCCCCATGAACTTTGGCAGACCGGCACCCGAGCCAATGAAGACAGCCTCAAAGCCTTCTTCTTCCATCAGTTCATCGATGGTCACAGAACGCCCGATGATCACGTTGCACTCAATCTTGACGCCCAGTTTCTTGACGTTCTCAATTTCTGCCTTTACCACTTCGTCCTTTGGCAGACGGAACTCTGGAATACCATATAATAACACGCCACCGGCTTCATGCAGTGCCTCGAAGATGGTCACATCATAACCCAGCTTTGCCAAGTCACCTGCACAGGTCAGACCAGCAGGACCTGCACCGATGACAGCCACTTTCTTGCCCTTCTTTTCTGTGGCAGGCTGTGGTGCAATGTTGTTCTCTCTTGCCCAGTCTGCTACAAACCGCTCTAACTTACCGATGGAAACAGCTTCGCCTTTTACGCCACGAATACAGACACCCTCACACTGGGTTTCCTGTGGGCAGACACGTCCACAGATGGCTGGCAGTGCAGAAGACTTGCTGATGATGTGGAATGCTTCTTCCATATTGCCCTCTTTTACCTTGGCAATAAATCCTGGAATATCGATGGAAACCGGACATCCCTTCACACATCTGGCATTCTTACAGTTGATACATCTGGAGGCTTCGATCATTGCCTCATCCTTGTTGTATCCATAACATACTTCTTCGAAATTGGCAGCACGCTCCTGGGGCTCCTGCTCCCGAACCGGTACTTTTTCTAAAACACTCATTGTCTATTCTCCAATCTTACATACTTCCACGTAACTGCAATGGTTCCCGGACAGTTACCTTTCCTCAGTTACAGTTGCCGCATCCACCATGATGGGTCTCACCCTCTTCTAATGCCAGCTTCGCACGACCCTCTTCTGTACGGTAAATGCTCTGACGCTTCATTGCCTGATCAAAATCTACCTGATGTCCGTCAAATTCCGGTCCGTCTACGCAGGCAAACTTCACCTGACCGCCTACATTCAGACGACAGGCACCACACATACCGGTACCATCTACCATGATTGGATTCATGCTGACGATGGTAGGAAGTTCCAACTTCTTGGTCAAAAGACAGACAAATTTCATCATGATCATAGGACCAATAGCGATACATACATCATACTGCTTACCCTCTGACACCAGATCTTCGATGGTCTTGGTCACCATACCGCTTCTGCCATAACTGCCGTCATCTGTAGTGATATACAGATTTCCTGCAACTGCTTCCATCTCCGGCTCTAAGATCAGCAGATCTTTGGTCTTGGCACCTACGATTACGTCTGCTGCCACGCCCTGCTCTTTCAGCCACTTCACCTGTGGATAGACCGGTGCAGTTCCTACACCACCTGCTACGAACAAAATCTTCTTTGCCTTTAACTCTTCCGCATCCATCTCTGTCAACTCGGATGGTCTGCCAAGAGGTCCTACGATATCCTGGAATGCATCCCCTGTCTGTAACTCTGCCATACGCTTGGTAGAAGCACCTACGATCTGAAACACGATGTTTACAGTGCCCGCAGTGCGGTCATAATCGCAGATGGTCAACGGAATGCGCTCTCCTCTTTCGTCCATACGGACAATCAAAAACTGACCCGGAAGACAACGGGCTGCTATTCTCGGAGCCTTTACAACCATCTCATAAATATTGGTCGTCAATACTCTTGAAGCAAGAATCTCGTACATATATTTCCTCTTTCTGTGCAGGATTTGCCCTTTGCCCGTACCGTTTCTGCACATTTATCCAATACGGAGGCCTGTCTGAATTCTGTCATCCCTTATGCTGATGTCGTCATTTTATCAAATGCTGCCTTTGTTTTTGACAACCTGTATAAGTCTACGGATTGCTCCGCAGTCACACTGCTCTTGCAATCCTACAGGTATTCGTAAATCAACCTATCGGTCTTTTTACGAATACCTGTTGTCGTTTCTAAAAGAAAGACGAATTGGCGTGCAGGCACCCCATCCGTTTTTCCTTTGAGACCAGACTGATACAGTATACTATAACACACTTTTCCAGAAAACAACAACCTTTATTTCCGAAGATTGATGCCCAGTTCCTCTAAAGCAGCCAGAATCTTATCCATTGCGCCGTTGACTTCCTTATCCTCTAAGGTTCTATCCGGTGCACGGAAGGTAATGCTGTATGCCATAGACTTAAATCCGGCCGCAATCTGACTTCCCTCATAAATATCAAACAAATGATAACTTTCTACCAGTTTGCCACCCTTCTTTTCGATGATTTCCTCAATCTGACCACAAAGGATGTCCTTCTTCATCAGCATACTGATGTCTCTGGTCACTGCCGGATACTTGGCAATGCCTTCGTACTTTCTGTCATAACTTGCCTTTGCCACGATGCCCGGCATATCCAAAACGGCCACAGTCACACGGCTGTCAATTTCATAATTGTCTGCCACTGCCGGATGTACCTCACCTAAGAAACCGATGACTTCTCCTTCATAGATGATGTTTGCCTGACGACCTGGATGCAGGAAGGATTTTTCGCTGTCCGGTGCATAGGTAATTTTGCTCTGCAGACCGATCTTATCCAGGAACTCCTCTACCACGCCCTTCATATAGAAGAAATTTTCAGGTGCATCAGAGTACATACCCAGTGTAAACTGGACTCTCTCATCCGGCAGTTCCGTCAGAGGCAGTGCCTTTGGCAGATATACATTGGCGATCTCATACAGCTTTACATCCTTGTTTCTTCTCTTATAATTGGTTGCCAGAGAAGTGAGCATGCCATTTAAGGATGTGGTACGCATAATGCTGAAATCCTCCCCAAGAGGATTCATGATGGTGATGGCATTGCGCAATGCATCTCCCTCCGGAACCAGCAGCTTGTCAAATACCTTTGGACTCTCAAAGGAATAGCAGTAAGCCTGTGAGAAACCGCAGAACTCTGCCACATCTCTTGCGGTAGCTTCGATCCGCATCTTGAACGATAGCTTACCGGCTGTAGCTGCACCGCTTGGCAGTGTAGTGGGAATGTTGTCATACCCGTAGAAACGAGCCACTTCCTCCGCAATATCACACTTGCGCAGCAGATCCTGTCTCCAGGTAGGAATGATGAGCATACGATCTTCCGGACGATACCCGATCTCCAAAGCCGGAAAATAAGACAGCATTTGCTCCTCAGATAAGTCTGTGCCAATCAGATCATTGATATACTCTGGCTCAAACGGCAGCTCCAATGGAGTCTTTGGATTTGGATACACATCAATGGCACCGCCTACTACTTCCCCACAGCCTAACTCTTCGATCAGCTGGCAGGCACGGTTCATAGCTTCCATTGCAGTATTTGGGTCCAGACCCTTCTCAAACTTACCGGATGCATCGGAACGAAGACCGATTCTCTTGGCAGACAGACGGATGTTGGCACCGTCAAAGCAGGCAGCCTCAAATACCATCGTTTTCACATCATCGGTAATCTTGGAATTCTCGCCACCCATAATACCGGCAATGCCCACTGCCTTTTCACCATCGTTGATCATCAGTACATTGGCATCCATGTTTCGAATCTGACCATCTAATGTCTGGAAGGTATCCCCATCCTTTGCCCGCTTTACCACAATCTCATGACCTGCGATCAGATCATAATCATAAGCATGCATGGGCTGACCATACTCTTCCATCACATAGTTGGTGATATCCACCAGGTTGTTGATGGGACGGATGCCTGCTGCTGCCAGTCTTCTCTGCATCCACTTTGGAGAAGGTCCCAATTTGATGTTCTTCACCATACGTGCCACATAACGGGAACACAGATCAGTATCTTCTACAGAAACCTTCAGATAGTCATGAACATCCTCGTCATTTCCGGTTTCCTTGATTTCCGGTGCATAAAACGGCTTTCTAAAAGTAGCTGCTGCCTCACGGGCAATGCCCAGCACACCGTAACAGTCTACACGGTTGGACGTAATCTCATACTCAAATACCGTATCATGCAATCCCAATGCTTCTACTGCATCACTTCCTACCTCTACGTCCTCCTGGAAAATGTAGATGCCATCTTCCGGTGCTTCCGGATACGCTTCTCTGGAGGAACCCAGTTCCTCAACGGAACACATCATACCGGCAGAAGGGACGCCTCTTAACTTGCCCTTCTTGATCTTGATGCCATTTTCCGGCAAAGGACTGCCATCATGGCCGCCAGCCACACGACCGCCATCTAAAACCACTGGTACCAGTGCGCCTTCCACTACATTTGGAGCGCCTGTTACGATCTGAATGGTTTCTGTGCCTACATTCACCTGGCAAACCACCAGCTTGTCTGCATCCGGGTGACGTTCAATCTTCTCAATCTTTCCCACTACAATCTTCTCTAAATTTTTATCTAATCTGGTATACCCTTCACACTTGGTACCGGACAGAGTCATGGCATCCATGTACTCCTGATCTGTGACCTCTAAATCCGGCACATATGCCTTAATCCAGGATAATGCTGTATTCATTTCTGCTGTTCCTCCTATTTAAAACTGCTTTAAGAAACGGATATCGTTCTCATACAGAAGTCTCATATCATCAATTTCATACTTCAACAGGGCAATGCGCTCCAGACCAACACCGAACGCAAATCCGCTGTACTGTTCCGGATCAATGCCGCACATTTCCAGTACGTGAGGATGTACCATACCACAGCCCAGGATCTCGATCCAGCCCTCTCCCTTACAGAAACGGCATCCCTTTCCGCCGCACTTGAAACAGGTCACATCTACCTCAGCAGAAGGCTCTGTGAACGGGAAATGATGGGGGCGGAACTTCACCTTTGTATCCGGTCCAAACAATTCCTTGGCAAACTCCGCCAGCGTGCCCTTCAAATCCGCAAAGGTCACATGCTCATCAATCACCAACCCTTCGATCTGATGGAAAGATGGAGAATGGGTCGCATCCACCTCATCAGAGCGGAACACACGTCCCGGAGAAATGATACGGATGGGCAGATTGCCTTTTTCCATCACACGAGCCTGAACAGAAGAAGTCTGGGTACGCAGCAAAATGTTTTTATTGATATAAAAGGTATCCTGCTCATCCTTGGCCGGATGATTTGCCGGAATATTCAACTTTTCAAAGTTATATTCATCATACTCTACTTCCGGTCCTTCTACCACCTCATATCCCATGCCTACAAAGATACGTTCTACTTCTTCTCTGGCAATGGTATTGGGGTGTCTGTGCCCTAACATGGTCTTCACAGCTGGTCTGGTCACATCCAGCACTTCCTGTTTTAATCTGGCTTCTCTGGCAGCACTCTCTAAATGTTTCTTGGTTGCCTCTAACGCATCCTCAATGGCAGTACGTGTTTCATTCACCAGCTGACCTACCTTTGGACGGTCTTCCGGAGCCACATCACGCATTCCCTTCAGGACAGCGGTCAGTTCGCCTTTCTTTCCCAGAAAGTTGACACGAATCTCATTTAACTTATCCAGAGAATCTGCATGTTCTAACTGGGCCTTGGCAGCTTCTCTGATTTTTTGCAACATGTGTTCCATTGCAATGTTCCTCCTACTCATTCTGTTTTCTATCTGCGGTTGCGGTACACGCCAGTCGCATCCTCGTGGGTCCCACTTTTTTGGTCACAGAATCTTTCTGTTACCTAATAGGAATTTCCTATTACACAAAAAAGTCGCCCCTCTCAAAAGGGACGACAGATCATCGCGGTACCACCCTGCTTCCTGTCTGCGCAGACAGGCACTCGGCATACGTAACGTGTACGGACGGCATCTCCTACTGCCATATTCCAAAAAGAATATGGGTTCCGACATGCAGCTTCGGTGAGAAATTCGGATACTGATCTGAACCAAAGCCAGCTTGCAGCCGATGACTGGCTCTCTCTGATGGAAAATAAGCACCTACTTTGCACCTTCATTGCTTTTGCATTTATCAATCGATTCAAATGTATTGTAATGGCTGTTGCAAAAAAAGTCAAGAAAAAATGGGTTGATTTTTCGATTCTGCATTTTTCTATTGTACATTTTTGCATTTCAGGGTATATTATGAGAATGAAAAGAAAAAACAAGGGCTGCTGTTTAGACCATACAAAACAGTCCCAAATGAGGTAAGGATAAAGTCATGCGACAGTTTTTTAAGGAAATTTATTATTTTGGAAATCGGGTAGCAAAGGATAACATTCCCGTGTATGCTGCTTATGGTACACTATTTATTATTCTTTCTATCTTTCCATTTATTATGCTGCTGCTGTCCATTACCCAGTATCTTCCAATCACAAAAGAGTTTATGGCAGATGAATTATCCGGCAGCGCACTGATGCCTGAAGTGGTATCCCCTTTGCTGCAGACCATTGTGGCGGACCTAACAATATCCAGTTCTTCCACACTGCTGTCTGTAACTGCAGTGGTCACTTTATGGTCTGCCTCCAAAGGAGTGTATGGAATCTTCAAAGGCATGAATTCCGTATACCATTCCTCCGAACAGAGAAATTATTTCTGGATTCGGGCAATGTGCCTGTTTTATACGCTTGTATTTTATGTGATCGTCATCATTACCATGGTGCTGATGGTCTTTGGTGAACAGTTGCAGGATCTTTTGCTGGAGCAGCTGACATGGCTGCGGCGGTTTGATAATCTGATTTCTTTCCTGCGATTATTGATCTCGATTCTGTTTCAGACTTACTTTTTCATGTTGATTTACAAAGTGTTTCCAGACAGAAAAGCCACCATCTGGTCCCAGATTCCCGGCGCGCTGGTTTCCTCTGTAGGATGGATGCTGTTTTCCTATGCCTTTTCCATCTACATGAAATATTTTTCCAACTACTCCAAGATGTACGGCAGTTTGACTGCCATTATCCTGACCATCCTGTGGCTTTATGTATGTATCTCGATTATTCTCTTCGGGGGAGAATTAAATGCCTGGTTAGAGGAAAGCGATCCTTCTGAGCTATAACAGACTTGGAAACCATTTCATCTTTTACAATGATCCCATTTCTGTTTCAGCAAAACCAGAACTTCACTGTTTCTCTGTCACCTCTCCCTGCTTTTTGTAAATACTGCCTGCCGGTACATATTCCCGTACACTGGACAATGGATAAATGTTAGTACCCGGTCCGATCACGGTTCCAGGATTCAGAATGGAACCGCATCCCACTTCTACGCCATCTCCGATCATGGCACCAAACTTTTTTAAACCGGTTTCCACTGCTTCTCCTTTGCATTTGACGGTAACCAGTGTTTTGTCAGATTTCACATTGGAAGTAATGGAACCGGCTCCCATATGAGATTTATGCCCTAAAATGGAATCCCCTACATAATTGTAGTGGGGCACCTGTACGGTATCAAATAAAATCACATTCTTTAACTCTGTGGAATTGCCCACTACAGAATGTTTCCCCACAATGGCATTGCCTCTGATAAAAGCACAATGTCTGACCTCTGCTTCCTCATCAATGATGCAGGGACCTGTAATGGATGCAGTAGGTGCAACCGTTGCGCTTTTTGCAATCCACACATCCTCTGCCGGATGGTCGAACCGATCTTCCGGCAGACTGTGACCCAGTTCCAAAATAAAATCATGAATCAGCGGCAACAGTTCCCATGGATACGTCTTTCCCTGAAACAATTCCGCCGCTATGGTATAGCTGGTATCATATAAATGCTCAATTTTCAATTCGTTCATATCTTTCCTCCACTGGATTCGTTTTTGAATCAATTGCTTTTTCATTATACTTCTATTCCAACTACCCTGCAAGTAAAACAATGCCCATTTCTCCGAAAATACTTCGAAAAAATGGACATTGTTTCTAAAGAAAGGATTCCACATCCTGAAGGGATGATACATTATGTTCCCATTCAGAGAAGTTATGATATGGACGATTTTATTTATTACGATACCTTATGGAAGGTAAATGCTTCCCAAGAACCTGCTACAGAATCGCTGATGGCACGTAAGGTACCGCCATTGTTAAAGTCTGCACATACATATTTGTCATTTGCCAATGCCTTTAAACCAAATTTGCCGTCTCCAGCCTGTACCAGATAGAACTTCTCCCATGTACCGATGGAAGCGCTTCTTGCCAGCAACTGGTTGTTTTCATCAATCACTGCACATACATACTTGTCATTTGCACCGGATTTCAGAGAGATGGTACCGTCACTGTTGTTGACTACTGTCACAGACTCCCATGCACCACCGTAAGAAGAACGGTTTGCAACCAGAGGATCTGCACCTGCATTTTCTGCGCATACCACATACTCTGTATTGGAACTATTGGCAACCTTCAAGTAATACTCTCCATTGCTGATGGAAGCAGATGCTGCTGAGCCGGAACCTGTACCGGAAGTTGCACCGCCTGCTACTGCTGCTTTTGTGAAATACTTCTTCATCACATTGATCAGACCTGTATTTGCCCAGGACTCTCCCACTCTGGAATATTTGTTGCAAAGAGTATCCCAGGAATCGGTTTCAATATTTGCCTGTAAATTTGTCTGATTGTATAAGCCCCAGTTGCCATAGTCAGAGATTACCTTGTATGTCCAGCTGGTCCAGTTGATCCCCGCATCGGTCAGCAGTGCCAATCCCTCATCCCACGCATTCAGGTTGTTGAAGTAACAGAACTCACCCATGTAGCTTGGTACATTATAATTTGCACTCTTGATGGCGTTGACCTTTGTCTGCATGTTGCTGATCTGCTGTCCTGCTGCGTTATCGTAATCTCCATAGTTATAGTTATGATATTCATACATAATGTTGGTCCAACCGTACTGAGATGGGTCTGGAAGGTCTACCGGGTCCCAGGTTGCCTCCATGATGATCACATGGTCAGGGTCAGCAGAACGAATCACATTGTATGCGTTGTTATAAATGTTCCACAGCATATTTCTCAGATAGCTGTCACTGTAACCAGAGTTATAACGGTATGTACAATAAGGCTCATTTAACAGGTCATATCCGGCTACGGTTGGGTTACCTGCAAAGTGCTGTGCGATCTTGTACCACATATCATAATAAATCTGCTGGTTATTGTATGCGTTGTTTCCAAAGAAGAACTGAGATGCGCCCAGCTTGTCATTTCCGCCATCAATACCAGAGTGGTCAGAACCATTCTGAGAACCAGGTGCACCGTGGAAGTCAATCACCACATACATGCCTCTCTGTCCTGCCTGTGCAACAAACCAGTCCAGTCTGGTAAAATCCAGGCTGCCATCACTCTTACGAATGTTCTGATACCAGAATGGAAGTCTGATACAGTTCATACCCATGGCTGCACAATTGTCAAAATCTGCGGTGGTCCAGTAATTGTCCTGATACAGACCCACCAGATAATCCTTACCGGATGTTCCAAAACGCTCTGTCAGCTTATTGTAAATATCCTGCTCATCTGTCACATGAGAAGTAGAATTGGTAATGGTCATCCAGAACTCCTGAATCAGATACCCGCCTGCATTGGTACCTTTCAACTGTACTACAGAACCGTTTCCATAATTATTGCAAAGATTTTTTCCGTTCGCTTTCAGGAAATCCTGAGAGGTGATGGCACTGGCCGCCTGAGCTGTTTCAGTGCAAAAACTGGTACCGGCAAAAAGTCCAAAAATCATACAAATTGATAGCAAAATGCTGATTGTTTTTTTCATTTTTTATTCTCCTTCGAATTTTTATTGTAATATTGTTGTGTTCCGTTTCGATAAAAGCGCTTTCATGTGTATAATATAACAATTTTTTCGAAAAAGTCAATTTATTTTTAGAAAGGTTTTTATTATATTTTTCAACTTTTTTATATGTTTTACAAAAGAAAATAAGAAAAACTTCCAAAAACAGAATATTTTCCTGTTCTACCCCTTCTTTTTCCGTCTGGCATTCGAAATTTTTTATTTAATCCTATGAAAACATACTGTCTTTTCCTTGTTTTTCTATAGAATCTTTCTGTAAACTTTGTAATCAAATTTTTGTAATCATTCCCATCTTGACCATACCATCAGCCTCTTGGAAAAAGGGAAAATTGTTTCTATGTTTTTGTTCTGTCTTGTCGTCTCCTTCTTCCTATGTTATAATCTACTTTGTGCAATACAGGCTTTCGAATCTGATGTATCACATCATTCCCAAACAGATATCACATCCTATCGTCTGCCTGTAAATTTTTTACATATGGAGGTTTTCTTATGACCACAGAACAGATTGGTATTATCATTGCCATCATTTGCTATCTGGCAGCAATGGTATATATCGGCTACTACTTCAGCAAGAAGGGAAGCGGCGAAAATGCCAACGAATTTTACCTGGGCGGCCGTAAATTAGGTCCTCTGGTGGCAGCTATGAGTGCAGAAGCATCTGACATGAGCAGCTGGCTGTTGATGGGTCTGCCTGGTGTTGCTTACATCACTGGTATTGCGGATGCCGGCTGGACCGCCATCGGTCTGGCAGTGGGTACGTATTTGAACTGGCTGATCGTGGCAAAACGTCTGCGCCGTTATTCCATCAAGTGCAATGCCATCACCATTCCGGAATTTTTTTCCAGGCGATACAGGGATCAAAAAAACATTTTGATGTGTATTGCATCCATTGTGATTCTGATTTTCTTTATTCCTTACACCGCATCCGGATTTAAGGCAGTGGGCACCTTATTTAACAGTTTATTCAACGTAGACTATCACGCTGCCATGATCATCGGTGCCATTGTCATCGTAGGATACACCGTAATGGGTGGTTTCATGGCTGTTTCTACCACTGACCTGGTACAGAGTATTGTCATGACCATCGCACTGATCATCATTGTCTTCTTTGGAATTCACTCTGCCGGCGGCTGGAACAACGTAGCAGAAAACGCCCGTTCCTTAAGCGGCTATCTGTCCATGACACAAATGCACGATATGGCGTCCAACACATCTTCCCCTTATGGTTTCATCACCATTTTATCCACCTGTGCATGGGGACTGGGTTATTTTGGTATGCCTCACATCCTGCTGCGTTTCATGGCAATGGAAAGCGAGAACAAGATCAAAACTTCCAGAAGAATCGCTTCTGTCTGGGTGGTCATCTCCATGTTTGTGGCAATCCTGATCGGTATCATCGGTTATGCGGCTTCTGTAGCAGGTAAGCTGCCAAGCTTTACTACCACTTCTGAAGCAGAAACCACTGTGATTCAGTTTGCCAATCTTCTGGCTTCCAACAACTTCCTGTTGGCTCTGGTTGCAGGTGTGGTTCTGGCTGGTATCCTGGCTTGTACCATGTCCACTGCAGATTCCCAGCTGCTTGCTGCTGCATCCAGTGTATCCCAGAATCTGTTGCAGGATTTCCTGAAGATCAAAATGGACAACAAAGCTTCTATGCGTGCAGCCCGTCTGACCATACTTGGCATCGCTTTGATCGGTATCATTCTGGCATGGAATCCGAATAGTTCCGTCTTTACCATCGTATCCTTTGCATGGGCTGGTTTCGGTGCCGCATTTGGACCGGTTATGCTGTTCTCCCTGTTCTGGAAACGCACCAATCTGTCTGGCGCACTTGCCGGCATGGTAGCAGGCGGTGTCATGGTATTTGTATGGAAATATTTGATTCGTCCATTGGGCGGTGCATGGAACATCTACGAACTGCTGCCAGCATTTATCGTGGCTTCTCTGGCCATCGTCATCGTATCCCTGCTGACAGCTGCTCCTTCTAAGGAAATCTGTGATGAATTCGATTCCATTGGAAAGTAACTGAAATGGCTGAAATGAACACGCATTTTGTAAATTTAATTGACTTTTGAAAATGCCTATATTATAATAAAAATGTTGCTATTTCTCAAAAATAAGCAACCCAATCACAAATTCAAAGAACAGAAAAAGGAGGAAAATCACGTGACAACCAGTGACAGTTGTGGGGCAGACGGGCGAGCGAAACAAAATATCATTTCATCTCTCGTATGCAGCCATGTGTGATTGCCTGTCATTTGAGGGACACTCTTTTTGATATCTTGCTGCCTCTGTTTGCTTCACGCATGCAGAGGCATTTTTATGCCCTTTTGTCCATTGCTGGCTCGAACCGACACAAATTTCGCCAAGAAAGAGAGGTAACAATGGCAAAAGAAATTTTAAATGAACCAGGTCTTCGCACCGCAGAAAATGCAATGGCTTCCAGACCTGACTACGAAAGCGAGATCATTACAATCATCAAGGGGAATGACTCCCCGAGGGTGATACAGAAAAAATTGGAAGACTATCATGGAAATGACATTGCGCAGGTCATGGATACCCTGAATCTACAGGAAAGAAAGAAATTGTATCGTATCTGCACTGTATCCATGCTGGCAGAGGCATTTGAACATCTGGAAGAAAACAGGGCAGGTTTATATCTCAACGAAATGGACTTGTCAAAAGCGGCTGCTGTGGTTTCTGAACTGGAAACCGACACCGCCGCAAATGTGCTTCATGAAATTGAAAAGGAAAAGCGTTCCCTGATCATCGATGCATTGAAACCAGACATTCAAGAGGAAATCCGGCTGATTGCCTCTTTTGATGAGGATGAAATCGGCAGCCGTATGACTACCAACTGTATCGTCATCCGGGAAAATATCAGTGTGAAAGAAGCAATGAGCGAACTGGTGCGACAGGCAGAAGAAAATGACAACATTTCCACCCTGTTTGTGGTAGATGAATTCCACGCTTTTTATGGCGCCATCGATTTGAAAGAATTGATCATCGCCAGAAATGGGACTTCTCTGGAAAATCTCATTGCCACTTCTTTCCCTTATGTGTATGCCCATGAAACCATAGATGATTGTATCGAAAAGCTGAAGAATTATTCCGAAGATTCCATCCCTGTTCTGGACAACAGCAACAAGTTGTTAGGTGTCATCACCGCTCAAAGTATCATCGAAGTGGTAGACGATGAGATGGGGGAGGATTATGCAAGGCTGGCTGGTTTGACTGCGGAGGAAGATTTGCAGGAACCCCTTCGCCAAAGTATGAAAAAGCGTCTGCCATGGCTATTCATCCTGCTGGGACTGGGTTTGATTGTATCCGGTGTGGTCGGTACTTTTGAAAAAGTGATTGCACAACTGACTTTGATCATGGCATTCCAGTCGCTGATCCTGGATATGGCAGGTAATGTAGGTACCCAGTCGCTGGCGGTTACCATCCGGGTACTGATGGATGAAACGCTCACATTCAGGCAAAAGTTCCAGCTGGTCACCAAAGAAATGAAAGTGGGATTATGCAACGGACTGCTGCTTGGCAGTATTTCGTTTCTGTTTGTAGGATTATATATTCATTTCTTCAAGCAGAAAGAACTGCTCTTCTCTTTTGCAGTATCTGGATGCATCGGCATTTCCCTTATACTTGCCATGCTGATTTCCAGTGCAGTAGGAACATTGATTCCTCTGTTTTTTAAGAAGATTAAAATTGATCCTGCCGTCGCATCTGGTCCACTGATCACCACCATCAACGATTTGGTGGCCGTGATCACTTACTATGGATTAAGCTGGATTTTGTTATTGAATATTCTGCATCTGGCATAAACATCTTTATTTTCATTCAAAGCACACACCCTTTGGTACATCACTGCTCCAAAGGGCGTGTACTGGTCTTCTTCACAATTTCTAAATCAATGTCTCTTTCTTCCAAACTTCCAGGCAGTTCCCAACTACTCCGCAATTTTCTCATCAATGTATGACAAATAGGGTCGTTTGTTCACCTCATCCATATGCTGCTCATACCACCTAAATGCCTCTTCCAGCCCTTCTTTTAGCGGTATGGTCGCTGGCATCAACTGTTTCTGCCTAGTCACATCCAATGCATATTCATACTCGTAAAAAGGGAAATAGGCTCTTTGCTCCGGTTCTTTGTAGACTGGCACCCATTCTGCCTGCTTACCTGCTGCTGCGTAACACAGCCAGACCCACTCCCGGATGGAAACCGGCTGTTCATTGCCTACATTGAAGATATGCTGGTTTGGTTTCTGTTTCAAAATCACTTCTATGAACCTGCATAAGTCTGCCACATGGAAAAACTGTAATTTCATCTCACCATCTTTGGGCAGATAAAACTTACGGTCTGCCATGGCACAGTCAAATACAAACGCTTCCCTGTACACATTGTTGTACGGACCATATAAATAAGGAGGACGCAAAATATATGCATGGGGGACTTTTTCCTGTAACACCTGCTCTGCCGCAATTTTATTGGTGCCGTAGCTGCCCCAGAATTTGTTCTCTCCCAACGTGCCTTCTTCTAAGAAAGGCTGTGACGCTGTTTCCGGATAAACTGCACTGGAACTGATGAAAACGTACTCCCGAAAGGAAACGCCACTGTCTAGCAGGTGTGTCACATCCTCCGCAGTATACGCTGACACATCAATGATTGCATCAAAAGTTTTCCCTTTCAGCACATCACCAAGACTATGCCGGTCTGCCTGAATCAGTGTCGCCCCCGCTGGCTGCTTCCGGCTGTTCCGATTGAGTACGTAAACCTGATTTCCCTGTTTCACAAAGTATTCTGCCACATATTTGCTGACAAATACCGTTCCGCCTGTTATGAGTATGCTTTGCATCACAAACCTCCATTGTTTTCCCAGAAGATACTCTCTGGATTTTACAGGCTCAATATAACATATTTTCCAACTGTAATTCAATCCCTTCCACTCATTCAATACCTGTATCAAACCAAGTAAACGATTCAATCTGTGCATTTTTCCGGTCAGACCTTGTTATTTTTTTATGAATTTTTTCAATCACACAACGAATGATTGCGTTTTTTGTCTTCTTTTGGTTTCCAGTTGATAGATTTCATTTCTTCGCACACGCCATTATTTGGTCATATTGCTGAATTTTTTGCTGATTTTTTATGCATATTGACTTTATCTTCTACTTGTGCTAAGATATACTCGAACAAAATTGCAGGAGGTATTTGAGATGATTGTATCTTTTGTTGATTTGAGTTCTATCGACAAGGCAAAGAAATTTGTGGAAGCCGCTAAATTTTGTCCTTTCGATGTCCATCTGATTTCAGGTAATGAAAGAGTAGATGGAAAGTCCATTATTGGAATCTTTAGCCTGAATTTGATGAGACCGGTCCGCATGGAAACCAGCGGAGATGATGAATTCGAATTAAGAGAAAAATTAGGCAGTTTTATGATTGAACCTATGCGTAAATCTGCAAGCGCCCGTTGATACGGACGCTTCCCCGGTTTCAAAACATAAAAATAACAGCCGCCGCCTATCCATTGTGCAAGCTTCCAGATAGGTGAGCGGCTTTTTATATTGTGTTTCTTTTACCGGCTTGTTTTCCGTTTCGGTTTCTGTTTTTCGCCTGTCAGAACCGTTTTTCTCTCTACTGCCGGTTCTTTTTCATAATATTGTTTCACATCCGCAAACTGCCCTCTGATTCCATAGGGATTCTGGATGGTCTTCACTCCGTTTGTCCGCAGTGCTACAAACCGTTCCAGCTTTTCCATATATTCCTCTGATGTGATGCTGCCTTCTGCTACATAGGAAAGCCCCTTTTCCCAGCTGGCTGTCAGTTCTGGATTGAGCATCTGGCGCATGGAAGCATCTACCACATCATAAACCAGTTCTCCCAGCAATGCCGGAGTAATGATCTGGGTCTTTTGATTCAGCTTCAGATACCCGATGGTGAACAACTTCTTTAAAATCTCTGCTCTGGTTGCACTGGTGCCGATTCCACTGCCTTTGATCTGGGCACGGAGCTCCTCGTCTTCAATCAGCTGCCCTGCATTTTCCATGGCAAGAATCATACTTCCGGTATTGTACCGTTTAGGCGGTGAGGTTTCTCCTTCCCGAATGGCAAACGCTTCTACCGGAATCATAGTGCCTTTTTTCAAAGAAGAGAGTAGCCGGATCAGTTCCGGATCATTTTTGATGTCCTGCTCTTCCTGCTGGCCATTTGCTTCTCCTGATTTTTCTTCTGTCTGCTCCTGCAAATTGGCAGTATCTGCCTTTTGCGACTTTGCACTGCCCTTCCCTGTATTGCGGCCTGCCACTACATAGTATCCTTCCTCTATCAATACCTTGAAATTGGCAAACAGATGCTCTCCACGGCACACCAGCTCCAGTGCATATTTCTGATATACGGCTGGCGGATAAAAAATGCTCAAAAAACGACGGCAAATCAGCTCATAGACCCCTGCCTGAAGGCTTGAGAGCCGTCCTAAGCCATCACAGCCCTGTCCTGTGGGAATAATAGCATAGTGGTCTGTAATCTGCTTATCATTGACGTAACGTGTTTTTGCAAGACCTTTGTAGCTTTCCTTCGCCAGAATCTCCTGCACAAAGGGAGCCACCTTTCCAAACCGGGACAGTCCACGAATGTTGCGATGGATTTCCTTCGCCACCGCAGTGGACAACACTCTGGCATCGGTTCGGGGGTAGGTCACCATCTTTCGCTCATACAGTTCCTGCACCACTTGTAAAGTCTGGTCAGGACTGATCTTAAAACGTTTGGAACACTCGTTTTGCAATTCTGCCAGATTGAATAACAAAGGCGGATTCTTCTTCTCTTTCTTTCTGGAAATGGCTTCTGTCACCGCCTGTACCGGTTCCTCTTCCGTCATCCATGCAATCAGTTCTTCTGCCTTTTCCTTCTGGGCAAATCCATTTTCCTTATACAGATAAGGCGTTCCATAATACCTTGTACCAGGAACTGCCTTCCACTCGCTTTCAAAAGTATGTCCCTGCAAATTCATGGTACCGATGACACGGTAAAAGGGGGTTTTCACAAAACTGCGGATTTCCCGCTCCCGTCTCACCACCATCCCAAGTACACAGGTCATGACACGTCCCACGGAGATCACCGTCCATTTGCTGTTCAGAAAATGAGAGATCACCGGACCAAATTTCAGAGTCAGAGCTCTGGAAAAATTGATTCCCATCAGATAATCTTCCTTGGCTCGCAGATAAGCGGCTTCGCTTAAATGATCATATTCGGACAGATCCTTTGCTTCTGCCACTCCACGGCGAATCTCTTCCTCTGTCTGGGAATCAATCCACACACGGCGGCGTTCCTTGCCCGTCACCCCTGCCATCTGCTCCACCAGACGGTAAATGTACTCTCCTTCCCGTCCCGAGTCAGTGCAGACATAAATCCGTTCTACGTCTGAACGATTCAAAAGGCCAGAGACAGTGCGAAACTGATCCTTCACACTGTCAATGACCTCATACTTCCACTCTTTCGGTAAAAATGGAATGGTATCCATACTCCACCGTTTCAGCGCTTCATCATATACTTCAGGATAGCTCATTGTGACCAGATGCCCTACGCACCAAGTCACAATGGCTGTCTCTGATTCTACATACCCATTTTGCCTTCTGCCATTGACACCCAGAACCCTTGCAAATTCCTGTGCCACACTTGGCTTCTCTGCAATAAATAAATGTTTTCCCATGCATTCTCCTGATCACCCATGCATACGCATGTGGTGCGAGAATCCTATCTCGTAGAATTCTTTATTTTGCAGTGATATATCCCTTTGCAGTCAGCAGCTCTGCGGTCAATACAGCTCCGCCTGCCGCACCACGCAGTGTGTTGTGGGACAAACCCACGAACTTATAATCATAAACTTTGTCTTCTCTCAAACGACCCATGGAAATGCCCATGCCGTTCTCGAAATCACGGTCAAACTTGGCCTGTGGACGGTTGTCTTCCTCACAGTATTGAATAAACTGCTTCGGTGCGCTTGGCAGTTCTAACTCCTGTGGAACACCCTTGTAGTTCACCCACTTCTCAATGATCTGTTCCTTGGTAGGCTTCTTTGCAAAGTTTACAAATACAGCGGCTGTATGTCCATCAGACACTGGTACACGGATACACTGGCTGGTAATGACCGGAGTAGATGCTTTCTCAATGACACCATTCTGAATGGTACCCCAGATCTTCAATGGCTCCTGCTCAGACTTTTCTTCCTCACCACCAATGAATGGAATCACATTGTCAATCATCTCCGGCCAATCCTTAAAGGTCTTGCCTGCACCGGAAATGGCCTGATAAGTGGTTGCAACCACAACAGTAGGCTCAAACTCCTTCAATGCGTGCAGCGCTGGTGTATAACTCTGGATGGAGCAGTTTGGTTTTACTGCAATGAACCCTCTCTCTGTGCCCAGACGCTTTCTCTGACTTGGGATGATATCAATATGCTCTGGATTCAATTCCGGCACTACCATCGGCACATCCGGTGTCCAGCGGTGTGCGCTGTTGTTGGAGACAACCGGTGTCTCAGCCTTTGCATAGGCTTCCTCAATGGCTTTGATCTCATCCTTGCTCATATCCACTGCACTGAATACAAAGTCTACCTGTGCAGCAATTTCCTCTACATTATTTACATTCAATACAATCTTACTCTTTACGGATTCCGGCATTGGAGTGGTCATCTTCCAACGATCTCCTACTGCCTCTTCATAGGTCTTGCCTGCTGATCTTGGGCTGGCAGCCACACATACAACTTCAAACCATGGATGATTCTCCAGCAAAGACACAAAACGCTGTCCTACCATACCAGTTGCTCCAAGTACACCTACACGCAATTTCTTATCCATATTTATCCTCCTAGTCAATCCAGATTGCATCGTATGCCCAAAACGGCATTGTTCTCATCACAACCTGACATTCATTTGACAGAATCAAAAAACCTGTCTTCTATATAGAATAGCGAAAAACTGCCGTTGTGTCAACGAAAAAAAGAGCATCTGTCAAAAACAAATACTCTTTTTCTGATTTTCCTCTTAATATACAGGATTTTACTTCATTATGCAATGGGATTTCCGCAGCTGCTACAGAAGGAAGCATCCGCTGACACCTTTTTCCCACAATGAGAACAGAATTTTTCTTTCTGTACTTTCATCTTCTCCACTGTGTCTTCTGCCTTATCCTCTACAATGTCAGCCACATCTTCTACCTTTTCTTTTATCGCATTCGCTGCATCCTCTACCTTGTCCTCTGCAGCTTCTGCCAGATCCTTCACTACATCCACTGCGTCTGCCACAACATTCTCTGCCTCCTGAGCCTGTGCTGCGGCTTCCTGTTTCTGGGCTTCTCTTGCAGCTGCCAACTCTGCTGCGGCCTCCTTGATCTTTTCAATCTCCTTCTCATACAGATCAATGGCTTCCAGAGAAGTGGTGATGGCAGCCAACTGCTCTGCAATGCCTTCTGTCTCTGGTGTCTCATCCTTGTGCGCCTCATAGTACAGCTCGCCTAACTTGCTGTATGCATCTTTGATCTTACCCTTCTCGGTTGCAATCTGTCCTTTCAGCTTGGTGGTATCTGCCACTTCCTTCGCCTTATCTGCCACCTGCTTGCTGCCGGACATCACCTTTTGCTTCAATTCATCAAAAAATGCCATTTGAACCCTCCATTCTGAAGTACCCCTCGTACTTCCTGTTTTTCCTCCATCTACTCCCGTCAAAACCATCTGGATTGCATTTATCAATCTGAGCTTTGATAAATTTATCATACACGAAAAAAACGAGACTTGCAAGACCTCCCCTGGAAGAATTCTTACAAAATTCTAACATCCCCCACTATAGAGCATGTCATGCAAAGAAACCTGTACCAATTGTTCCATGTGTGTCTGCCGCTCTCCACGATAACAGATGGCCAGTGCAGTATCCTCTGTGAGATACCAGCTTCTACCGTGAAGAAGTTCCGATGTCTGATCAGAATGATCAAAATTTTGTTCTGTGCCCATCCCGGAAGGAATTTCCAGTCTACCGTCCTCCATCCAGCCAAGGGTTCGCAAATCAAGAGTAATGCCTCTGCCATCCATTTTTCCCATGGCTTCTTTCCGACTCCAAAGCAACGCAAACAGTTGTTCCTTCTGTCCTCTCGCTTCTGCCTGTGCCAGCCATGCCAGCTCCTGTGCACTACAGCATCGTGTCTGCAATGTATGTGTTACAGTTCGTATTTCCTGCATGTCTACCCCCAGTTCCCGACTGCCAATGGCGCAGCATACCCCTGTATTACAATGGCTGAAATTGAAATACCTTCCATCGTCTGTATGTGCCTGCTCCTGTACATACAGCTTGCCATTCCTTTTACGAACGATTTCTGGCAATGGTTCCCCAAATTCCTGTCGCCATCCCATGCACAACAAATGCCAGCACAGCAGACTACGTAGTCGGTCTTCTTCCCTTCTATATCGTAAAATCCGAGGTTTGTGTACTTCCGGCACCTGCGCTAGAAGCTGTGCTTCCAACTCCTGTGCAACAGGTGGAAGCTGCATACAAATATAAATCATAAAGTTGTGACTCCCAGATGTTTCTACACATTATCTGCCAATATAATACACCAAAAGCGCAACTACAATACCTGTCACACAACCGGCTGCCACCTGTCGCAAAGTATGTCCCTGGGATTCATTTAGATCATTGCTCAAAAGTTCATAACCAATGGCTTTATTGAATGCATCAGACATCTGATTCAGGGTCACTGCATGTACCCCTACATAACGTCTTACTCCTACCGCATCCCGCAATACCACCACTGCAAATATGGCAGACAAGGCAAATATAGCAGAATCAAAACCCTGATATAATCCCACCGCACAGCAAAGAGAGGCCACGGTGGCAGAATGGGCACTGGGCATTCCCCCATCCGCAAATAACAAACTTAACCGCACCCGTCTGGTCAACACAAAATTCACAAACACCTTTCCAAACTGCGCCACTGCCCAGCCAATGATACTGCTGATTAAAATCCGATTTCTCAGTAAATCCCAAAAAAATTGCATGTTTTTCATCCTCTTTCGATTTTCTCTTCTGACAATACGCAGAATATACAGAAAAGGATTGACAAATACTTGTAAATCCCTTATAATGATATCGTTGTTAAGCTTCCGTGGCTCAGTTGGTAGAGCAACGCATTCGTAATGCGTGGGTCAGGGGTTCGAGTCCCCTCGGGAGCTTTTTTGTTACCTGTTTTTCCGGAGTCAGAACCATCTGACTCCGGTTTTCATATAATAGGAAATTCCTATTACACAAGAAAAGAATTCTTTTCTTATTTCTTCTTCTCTAATTTCAAATAAGAAGCAATTCCTGTGGCATCTGCCACACCCAGTTGCTGCAATGCCTCCTGAGTGCTGATATAAGCCAGATCTGTTGCATTGTCCATAAAACAATGCTCAATGATAATCCCCGGAAACCCTCTATCTGCACAGTGCCTGTTGATGGCATAGTAATCTGCCGCTGTACCGTCTGCTGACACATAAGAATCGCTGACAGCTGACTGGGTACCAAGATTGGTAAGTCCCAAGCCTCCTAACTGTGCCAAAATGCTGTTGGCCAGACCCTGACTTTGCTCCGCAATCCCCTCTTTCATAGAGATGTAAGCCGAAGCACCACTGACAGAATGGAAGGTGGAAGAATTGAAATGCAGACTGACCAGCATATCCGCTCCTACACTGTCCGCATAAATGGCACGTTGTTCCAAATCTTCTTTGATGGTAGAGCCAAACTGCACATCTGTGCTTCTGGTCAGATACACGGTCACCCTTTCATAAGTTTCCAACTCTGCCTTACATGCCAGTGCTGTTGTAAGTGTCAAGTCCTTTTCCTTTAAACCATTGTATCCGGCACCAGGGAATCTGCCACCATGTCCCGGATCAATGACTACCACGTATTCTTTTCTACCGGCAGTAAAATTACCGGATTGCCCTAATGCCGCATTGGCAGAAGAATTTTTCACTACATAACTTCCTGTATCCGTAAACATATACGTCACACCATAGACGGTTCGTTCTCCGGAATACCGAATCCCATCTGTGCCATAGTAGAATTGATTGCCATTCACTTCCAGCCATCCGGTCAGCATAGAGCCATCTGCATTGAAATAATACCAGTTGCCATCAATGGCAGCATCACCAAAACACTGCCGCCCATCCGCCTGATAGTAGTACTTCTTTCCATTCTTTTCCAGCCAACCAGTATAGCAGCTGCCATCTTCAGTCAATAAATATCTACTTCCCTCTACAGTCACGCTCTGGTCGTACTGTTTGATTCCATCTGTTCCATAATAATAAATTTTTCCATCCAGGTACAGCAGACCTGTATGCATGGTGCCATCTTCATTGAAATAGTATTCCTTTTTTCCAATTGTCCATACAGTTCCCTTCACCATATGTCCTTCTTCATCATAGTAATATTGGGTTCCATCTACTTTGCGCCATCCAGTATGCACATGTCCATCCTGGTCAAAATAATACTGCTCTTCATCAATGGTCATTCCACAGGAAACCGCCATTCTGCCGTCTCCACCATAGTACACTGCCTGTCCATCTGCATCTATGGACCAACCGGTAAATGCCCGTCCATCCTCCTGAAGCAGATAAATTCCTCCGTCTATGACAATCTGCTGATCCAGTTCTAACAATCCATCCTCATTCAGATAATAAAGGCTCCCATTCTCCTCAATAAGCCGTCCGGAAAGCATTACACCATCCCAGCCGAAATATCGTCTGCCTTCTGGAAAATCCACCCACCCAGTGCAATAGTGTCCCTCTGCATCAAAATAGTAGGTGCTGCCATCAATGGTACACAATACATCTTTTACCATATGACCATTTTCATCAAAGTAAAATCTGCCTGCCTCCAATTCCAAAAAGGCATTGGTCACCGCTCTGCCGTCTCCTGCAAAATAATAAGTCCCACTGTCATCCGTGTACAAATAATTGCAAACCCGATATCCTTCTTGATCCAGATAATAAATATCTCCCTGATATCCCGACACACGATTCACAGCTCGAATGCCATCTTCTCCGTAAAACCAGGAACGATTGCCTTGCATATACCAACCATGACACATCTGTCCATTCAGATTCAGCAAATACCAGTTTCCATCAATCTCTACACTGCCGGAGCCATATCGAATACCATCTTCTCCATAATAGGTTTCTTCATGCCAGCCGCTGAACCGTTTTGCCGTGGTATCAAAATAATACCACTTCCCATCAATGCGTGCCGTTTCATCCGCATATAATTTGCCATCTTCCCTTACATAATACCAGCTGCCATCTGCTGTCAGCCACTGGGAGCCTGCCACACAGTTTCCATTTTCATCAAAGAAATACCAGCCCTCTTTGGTCTTTGTGGCACCAATGGCCATTTTGCCATCTACCCGAAAATAGGTCTGGCCTCTCCAGCCGGAATACCGATACCCCTCTTTCGTAAAATAATAGGTGTCATCTTCTATTGCGAACTGACCATCCCGATACATCTTACCTGTTTCATCAAAATAATACCAGTTTTCTCCATCCTGATACCAGCCGGTATGAAACACTCCCGTTTCATCAAACAGATACAGTTCTCCGTCTATTTCTCGTAGTTCATCTGTTACAATTTCTCCCTCCTCATCAAAATAATACAGTGTTCCACCTGACTTTGCCCACTCTGATTTGTGAGAACAGCCTGACAGGAACACGGTACAGAGGAGGAGCATCCCAATCCAAATCAACCCAAAATTATGGTTTTGTCTATTCTGTCCCTTACCCATTGTCTTACCACCCATTGAAATCTTTTGTCTCTGCTGTGCATTATAACACAATTCTTTCAAATGGAACAGTTAAAATCAGAAAAAAACAGGCAGCTCCCCATATATTACAGGAAACTGCCTGGTTTTTAATTCAAGTTGATGACTTCCACTGCTGGTTTTGCGGAAGGTTCTACTGTATCTGCATACAATACCGGGCCTTCTCCGCTGTACTCCCTGCGATACTCATATTTCATCGTACCGGTTACTTTTACCCACTGTCTGGTGGTCAGACGTTTTGCCTCCTTGCTCTTACACAGAAAGCCCAGGAACGCCACATCTTCCGCACAGCAGGTCATCACCTGACGTCCCGGCACGAAATCATTCCGCTGGAACTTGAAATTTTTATATACCATACCGGTAAACGTCACTCGTTTTCCCTCATACCGCTCCTGGTTGTCCAGTGCATCCAGATAGAAGATGCCAAAATCATCATCCCCTACCACAATCAAATCTGCATTCACATCATAGGGCAGGTCTTCATCCAGCACTTCGTCAATGTTGTCTCCATTCAGGTCTTCAAATACCACTTCTGTCTTCTGGTTGACCGCACGCACACTGCGCTTATAGGATGCCAGATCATCCGTCTCCTTACATCTGTTGAACAATACCAGATCAGAACGGCGCACCATCTCTACAAAAATAGACTTCATATTGGCAAAATAGTTGTCAAAGGTGGTTGCATCTACAAGCGTGATCTGTTGTGCCAGTTCCCAGTATCCCGGAAACTGCAGTTCTTTGATGTTCCACATCCCATTGTATTCAATGACAATACGCCCTGGACGGTACTCCATCTGTAGTTGCTGCATCTTCTCTACAGAGAAGTCTTCCTCCTCTTCAATGACCACCATGTCTGTATTGCATTTTGCCAATGTTTCCTGATCGTATTCCTCGATTCCTTCTTCACATACGATCAGCAATGTCTTTTCTTTGACCTGAAAATAATCCTGTGCCAATGTAAAAGACAGAAACTGGGTCTTTCCACTCTCTAAAAATCCATCAATCAGATAGACCGGAATCTTCTCGTTCATGTTTCATTCTCCTTATATGCAGATTGATCAGTTAGACGATTGCCAAACTATAATACCAAACGCCTTTCATCAAAATTTTATCTGAACATTCGATTTTGTCTAAATGCTGTCTCGTACGCAACCTGTCTTTCGAAGGCACGTTCCCACTTCGTGTAGAATGCAGCGGGCACTAATGTTTTTTATCGGAAATACAATAGATTTCCTCAAAAAACAAAGTGCCGGCTTCTACAAAAGCCTTCTGAAAGACAGGTTTGCCTTCCTCAACAGCACAATATACCGCTATATGTTCAAATAAAATTTTGATATACAGGCTGTGTTTGGGTCAGAACAAAAAGTTTCGCAATCGCCTAAGATTACTCAGGCAAACAACTCTGCCAGCTTATCCTCTGCCAGCTTGCTGCCGATGACACAAATCTTACCGGTGGTCTGGGCCTTACCGGTGCGCACTTCATATTCGCCCGGAACCAGATCAAAGTATAACCAGTCTGCACCTGCCTCTTTGGATGCCACCATACCCTTGGCACGAAGAATGATACCGTAGTCCTCTGTATCTGCCAGCTGCTCTAAAATCTGTTCCAATTCTGTCTTATCATAGGCACGGGCATTTTCCAGTCCCCAGCTGGTAAATACTTCATCTGCATGATGATGGTGGTGTCCGTGGTGATGATGTCCACAGCTGCACTCTTCACCATCCTCATGATGATGTTCGTGCTCTTCATGGTCATGATCATGTCCACAACCACATTCTTCCTCATGGTCGTGATGGTGGTGATGATGCGCATGTTCTTCACCGTCTTCCTCTTCATCATGCTCATGATGATGGTGATGGTGACCACAGCCGCATTCTTCCTCATCCTCGTCATGGTCGTGATGGTGGTGATGATGCGCATGTTCTTCACCGTCTTCCTCTTCATCATGCTCATGGTGGTGGTGATGGTGCTCATGCTCTTCCTCATCCTCATCATGGTGGTGATGGTGATGACCGCAGCCACATGTTTCCTCATTATCGTCATGATGATGGTGATGGTGCTCCTCTACTTCTTTTAACAGGCTTGCTGCCAGATCCTCCTTGCGGTTTTCCATCGCCTCTAAAATCTGAGCTCCATCTAAAGAATCCCACGGAGTGGTGATGATTTCTGCCTGTGGATTGTGTTCCCGAATCATAGCGATCACCTGTGCGATCTTTTCCTCAGACATCTTGTCTGTACGGCTCAACACGATGGTGTTGGAGTTTTCAATCTGGTTGTTAAAGAACTCTCCAAAATTCTTCATGTACATTCTGCACTTTTGGGCATCTACCACTACCACAGAACTGTTTAATGTCACACCTACCTCTTCGTTTACATCTGCCACTGCCTTCTTCACATCAGACAGCTTGCCTACACCAGACGGCTCGATGATGATACGGTCTGGCTGATACTTGGTCAACACTTCCTTTAAAGATGCGCCAAAATCGCCTACCAGAGAGCAACAGATACAACCACTGTTCATCTCACGAATCTCTACACCGGCTTCCTGTAAGAAACCACCGTCAATTCCAATCTCACCAAACTCATTTTCAATGAGCACGATCTGCTCACCGGAAAATGCCTCCTTCAGTAACTTTTTAATCAAAGTTGTCTTACCTGCGCCAAGAAAACCACTGACGATATCAATCTTTGTCATTTTATCAATCCTCCATGTTATATCATTCGCTGTTTTATGAATCAATTCAGAGACAGACGTTTTTCCTGCCTGTCTCTGAATGCCAATCATATTTTAATATAATGATTTCTAAAATTCAATATCCAAACAATAAAGAATCTGTGAAATCCACCTACTACTTTTTGTTCATCACCGCTTCTACTGCATCAATGAATGCGGCACGCATGCCCTTTTCTTCCAGACATTTTACCCCTCTGATGGTGGTACCTGCCGGTGAGCATACATTGTCCTTTAACTGTCCCGGATGTTCCCCTGTCTCTAACTGCAATGCGGCTGTACCTTTCACTGCCTGAGCCACCAGACGATAGGCTGTCTGTCTGGGCACGCCATACAGAACCCCTGCATCTGCAAGAGCTTCGATCATCATGGAAATCCATGCCGGAGAACAGGAGCTGATGGCACCGCCAATACCCATGAGATGCGTAGGCAGTTCCTCTACCAGTCCCACTGCCTGCATCAGCTGAATCACATAGGCATGTTCTTCCTCTGTCAGGGAATGGGTCTGTTCCAACAAGATCACTCCTTCTCCTACCAGTGCCGGTGTGTTTGGCATCATACATAAGATACGGCAAGACGGATCCAACAACGCTGCAAACTTTTCATAAGTCCAGCCTGCTGCCACAGACAGGATTGTCTTTCCTGCCAGACGTTCTTTCTGTCTGTTTAAAAATGCTTCTATATAGTATGGTTTAATGGCAATGACCACTGTATCCACTGCATCGATCAGTTCCTCTTCACTGTGACACACGCCAATCTGATAGGTATCTGCCATAGCCTGTAATTTCTCCGGATGGTGATCATAGGCAAACACATCTGCGCCTGCAATGGCTCCTTTTCCTACGATTCCCTGTACAATGGCAGATGCCATATTCCCCATTCCAATAAATCCAATTTTTTTCATTGCGATACTCCTCAATTTATATTTGTGTATGCAAAACGCAGAAAGGTTTTGATGTGCTGTCTACGTACGCAATATGACTTTTTCAGGCACGCTCTCGCTTCGTGTAGAATGCAACGGCACTAATGTTTTTTATCGTAAATGCAATGCATTCACTCAAAAAACAAAGTGCCGGCTTCTACAAGAGCCTGTAAAAGTCATATTTACCTCCCTTGACAGCACTGATAAAAGTTTCGAAGCGTTTTGCAATTCAGCAAATTTTCTTGCTGTACTTGCGCAATTTAGACTACAAACAGCTTGCGCCATCAAAATTTTTATGTTTGAAAAACTCTGTGGAGCGTTGGCACTTTGTTTTTCGAGTTCTGCGAAGAAAAACATTAGTGCCACTACGCGTAACCGAAGCGGAAGCGTGTTTTTCAAACAAAAATTTTGAGGAAGAAAGCGTCCGGTGAAATAGATTGCGCAAGTACAAATATAAATTTGCTTATCCCCACACAGGAAACAGACCCAAGATCAATCCTGCCACTACACCGGTTCCATACAGGATTCCCAATACCTGGAAATTCCGCTTCATATTCCGGTTTGCCCGAAACAGCACCAGCAGTCCCACACCGGAACCTACCAGCAATCCGGACAGCATGGCACCTGCCCTCATGGTACCGGACAGATATAACTCTGTGATCACCACAGATGCGGCACAGTTTGGAATCAGACCGATCAATCCTGCGATCAGCTCCCCAATCACTGGGCGGTTCAAAATCAAGCTGCCCAGCCGATCTTCTCCCACATATAAAACCACCGTATTTAAGATGAAAGATGCCAGCAAGATAAATCCTGCAATCTGTGATGTATGAACCAGTGCAGACAAAGCAATGCCGCCTGCACCTTTATGGTCATGGCAATGACAGTGGCTGTCCTCACACAGTTCATGAATATGTTCATGGCGGTGCTGTTTTCCCAGTATCTGATTCGAAATGAAATCCAATATGAATCCGGCAATCACTGCCACTACCACTTTCACCAGAAGAATCTTCATGATCAAACCTGCCGGTGCCTGGGCACCAATCATGATCGGAAGCATTTCATCTGATGTAGACAAAAACACTGCCAATAACGTGCCAGCTGTCACGATGCCGCCTGCATACAAACTGGAAATGGCAGCAGAAAATCCACACTGGGGAATGACTCCCAGTATTCCCCCTGCCAATGGACCAAACTGCTTTGCTTCCCGCATCCACAATTCCATCTTCTTGCCTGCTGCATGTTCTAACCATTCCATCAAAAGATATGTCACATATAAAAATGGTATAATTCGTAACGTATCCAATATACTATCAACTATTACATCCCACATCCCTGCCGTCCGACCATCCTCTCGCTTCATTTATTGTACCGATTCAGAGTCAAACTTTCCATGAGATCTTCATACCAATATCTGTATTCTCTGAACAAATCACATTATAATCATTGCAGGCAGCCTGTGTCAAACAATTAAACACATTCTAAACTGTTCTTCCTCTCTCTGATACAGCAAGCAATCTGTTCCGTATCTCCTGGTATGCCTCATTCCTCTGTTTCAAAGAGTATCCCCAGTGTATTGGGACCACAATGACAAGAAATGGTACAGCTGGCTCTGGTGGCATAGATATGGTCAAAATGCATCACCGATTCAATAGTCTGGCGCACCAGTTCTACATATTCTTCCGCAATACCAGAGTGGGTAATAAAAATTCGTTTGGAATTGATATGATCATACTGTGCCAGCTTGTCCTTTACATATTTGACAAGGACAGCATCTAATTTTCCACGATACTTCTTTCCCACCTGCATGTTGGCAGAAGAATTATCCACTTCAATACAAGGTTTAATATTGAGCAGGCTGGCTCCCAGCGCAGTGACAGAGGAGCATCTGCCTCCAGCACTCATGAATTTTAAAGTATCTAAAATAAAGCTGGAATGCACCAATGATTTGCGCCGTTCCAGTTCTGCAGCAATCTCTGCCGCACTTTTCGTCCCTTCTGCAATCATTTCTGCCGCATCCAGTACCAGATGACCGATTCCGGTAGACAGATTGCCAGAGTCAATGACATATACCCCTTCCAGTTCTTCTGCGGCCATCCGGCAGTTCTGATGGGCGCTGGAAATACCACTTCCCAGATTCAAATGAATGACCTGATACCCTGCCTCTACCCAAGGGGTAAAGTAGTCCACATACTCCTGCACATTAATTGCTGCTGTTCTGGGCAACACTTTTCTGTCATAGTACGCCTGAAAGATTTCATCTGGTGTGATGTCTACATTGTCCCTATATTCTGTTTCTTCCAGAATGATATGAAATGGATAATAGTTCACCTGATAGGCTTCTTTCAGTGCATCTCCCAAATCGCAGGTACTATCGGCACTTAAGATCATCTTCTTTTCCATGTGTACACTCCTCCCATTTTGACGCCAACATCCCATCTTGCTATGTGCAAAAGGGGACTGTCCAATCTTTTTCCCAATGGAAAAATGTGTTCTGAACAGTTACCCCCTTCAAACTTTCTGTGTGTTATGCCGTCTCCTCCGCAAAATTGCCGGTATACAGCTGATAATATTTACCCTTCTTTGCAATCAAGTCATCATGACTGCCCCGCTCAATGACACAGCCACGCTCCAATACCATAATACAATCACTGTTTCGTACAGTAGACAGACGATGGGCAATGACAAAAGTGGTTCTGCCTTTCATCAGCTGGTCCATCCCCTGCTGTACCAGTGTCTCGGTACGGGTATCAATGGAACTGGTTGCCTCGTCCAGAATCAGCACAGGCGGATCTGCCACTGCGGCTCTGGCAATGGCAAGAAGCTGTCTTTGTCCCTGACTTAAGTTGGCCCCATCTCCGGTGAGCATGGTATCATAGCCATTTGGCAGTCTGCGGATAAATCCGTCTGCATTTGCCAGTTTTGCTGCACTGATACAGTCTTCATCTGTGGCATCCAGGCGTCCATACCGGATATTTTCCATCACTGTACCGGTAAACAGATGGGTATCCTGTAATACGATGCCAAGAGAACGACGCAGGTCAGCCTTTTTGATCTTGTTGATGTTGATGCCGTCATAACGGATCTTGCCATCCTGTATGTCATAAAAGCGATTGATCAGATTGGTAATGGTAGTCTTACCTGCACCGGTACTGCCTACAAAAGCAATCTTCTGTCCCGGTGTAGCATACAAATCCACATGATGCAGGACAATCTTCTCCGGTACATAACCAAAATCCACATCATCAAACACCACATCTCCCTGCAGCCTAGTATAGGTAATGGTACCATCTGCCTGATGAGGATGCTTCCATGCCCAGATACCGGTTCGTTCTGCGGACTCTGTCAGAGAACCATCCGGATTTTCCTTTGCATTGACCAGTTCCACATAGCCTTCATCTACTTCCGGCTCCTCGTCCAGCAAACCAAAAATACGGTCTGCACCTGCCAGTGCCATGACCACGCTGTTCATCTGCTGGCTGAACTGGATGATAGGCTGAGAAAAGCTACGGTTCAATGTCATAAAGGACACCAGCATACCCAGAGATAAGGTAGACAGCCCATGGATATTTACTGTAGTCACCTGACTAAGCGCCATCAGCGCACCAATCACGGCACACAGCACAAAGCTGATATTTCCCAGATTGGCACAGATCGGCATTAAAATGTTGGCAAATTTATTGGCATTGTTGGCACTGTCCCGCAGTTCATCATTCATCTTGCGGAAATCCTCTAATGTCTTTTCCTCATGGCAGAAAACCTTGACCACTTTCTGACCATTCATCATTTCCTCAATATAACCATTGACCAATCCCAAATCCTTCTGCTGTCTGATGAAATAGGAACCGGACTTTCCGCCCAATACCCGCATCACATTGACCATCACCACTACCATCAGAATCGTCACAACCGCCAGTGGAATATCCAGTGTAATCATGCTGACAAACACCAGCACAATATTGATCACGGAACTGAGCAGCTGTGGCACGCTCTGGCTGATCATCTGGCGGAGCGTATCGGTATCATTGGTATAAATAGACATAATATCACCATGGGCATGGGTATCAAAATACCGAATGGGTAATGTTTCCATGTGCGTAAACAGGTCATTTCGGATATTCCGCAGTGTGCCCTGGGTCACATTGACCATCACCCGGTTCTGTACATAAGTACAAAGCACACCTGCGGCACAAATGACGCCTACTGATCCTAACGCTTTTGCCAATGCTCCAAAATCCGGAGATTCCGCCACAGACAGCGGCAGAATGTAATCATCCACCAACGTCTGCATAAACAAAATGCCCCGTATCATCGCCACTGCGGCTCCTATAATACAAATCAATACCACAGCACAGGAAACCGGATACCGCCCTACTACCAACTTGATCAAGCGTCTCAATGTAGTGCCCGGATTTTTCGCTTTTTCTACAGGTTTCTGATTTACTGGCATTCGTTTGCACCTCCTTCCGTTTGCGGACGGTCAAAGTCGCCGCCACCCTTCATCTGAGATTCATACATTTCCTGATAAATTGCATTGTACTGCAGCAGATTTTCATGGGTATCAAATGCATCTACATGTCCGTCTTCTAACACCAGAATCCGGTCTGCATCCTGCACACTGGAAATGCGCTGTGCAATGATCAACTTGGTCGTTCCGGGAATCTGTGTTGCAAATGCATGTCTGATCCTGGCATCAGTAGCCGTATCCACCGCACTGGTAGAGTCATCCAGAATGAGCACTTTTGGTTTTTTCAGCAGCGCCCTGGCAATACACAGACGCTGTTTTTGCCCACCTGACACATTGGCACCGCCACGCTCAATAAAGGTGTGGTATCCATTCGGAAACTGCTCAATAAACTCATCTGCGCAGGCCTGTCTGCACGCTTCAATACATTCTTCCTCTGTGGCATCTTCATTGCCCCAGCGCAGATTATCTAAAATGGTGCCGGAAAACAGTTCATTTTTCTGCAATACCACTGCCACCTGATTGCGCAACATCTCCATGTCATAAGCACGAACATCATTGCCGCCTACACAGACACTGCCCTCTGTCACATCATACAAACGGCTGATCAAACTTACGAAACTGGACTTCCCACATCCGGTACCGCCTACAATTCCGATGGTTTCACCAGATCGAATATGTACATCAATATCAGACAAGGTATCTTTGCCCTTGCCCTCATGCTGATAGGAAAAGGACACATGATTGAAATCAATGCTGCCATCCGGCACGGCGTAGATGGGATCTTCCGGATCCTGCAAATCAGAAACCTCTGTCAACACCGCATTGATACGACGTGCACTGGCAACACTGAGGGTAACCATCACAAAAATCATGGATAACATCATCAGAGACATCATAATATTCAGAACATAGCTGAACATTGCCGTCAGATCCCCTGTGGTAAAGGTTCCCTCCACAATGAAATGGGCTCCAAACCAGGACAATGCCAGAATACAGCCATACACGGAGATCATCATAATGGGACCATTTAGTGCCAGATTGGATTCTGCCTTTACAAACATCCGATACAGATTTCCGGACGCCTCTGTAAACTTCTGGGTTTCCTTCCCTTCCCGCACGAATGCTTTCACCACACGAATGGCAGAAATATTTTCCTGTACACTGGCATTCAAATCATCATACTTTTTGAAGGTCTCATCAAATATCTTCATCGTGATGATAATGATGGCAAACAGGCAGACTCCCAAAAATGCAATGGCAACCAGGAAAATCATACTCAACCGTACATTCAGATACAAACACATGATCACTGCAAAAATCAGCATCAACGGAGAACGAATACACATACGCAGGATCATCTGGTAGGCATTTTGGATATTGGTCACATCTGTGGTCAAACGGGTCACCAGACCGGCTGTGCTGAACTTGTCGATGTTGCTGAATGAAAATTTCTGGATGTTCTCAAACATAGCCTCACGCAAATTACAGGCAAAACCCGACGACGCACTGGCGGCATATTTTCCACCCATCATGCCGAAAAACAGACTGCACATGGCCATCACCAGCATCAATGCCCCATAAATATAGATGTGCCGCATGTTCCCCGCTGCGATGCCGTCATCAATAATAGAAGCCGTTACCAAAGGGATCAACAGTTCCATGACCACTTCGAATACCATAAACATGGGGGTCAGCAGAGAATCCTTCTTATACTGCTTCACATATTTCAGTAAGTTTCGAATCATATTACATTCCTCATTTCTGTTTCGAAATTGCATATTCGCGCCAAAGCCTCGTCAAACCATCTATTCTCTCACACCTTTTTCAAACAGTTGGATTTCCTGACGAAGTTTCTGCACTATCCGCTATCATATCATATTTTTAAATTGGATGCAATCAATCACGCATCAAAATCCACATGGTAGACCGTATCTCCGTCATGGATGTCTACAAAATGCAGATCAAATTCACAATCCAGAATGTCCATGCAGCCATGATAGGAAATGGTATCAGTCTTCTTGATCAAAAACAGATAGGTGCCATTTTCTTTGTGATCTGCCTCTTCACTGATCTCATCATAAAATTCCCTGCCGTCAATCTCACCGGGATAACCCGCATTTTTGATTTTTTCTTCAATCAGGCGATATAATTCTTCCATTTTACTTAAGCCTCTCCTTCTACAATATACTTACTTTTCACTTACTAATTTTCCAGTCATATGTTCCATGGCAATGGCGATCATCTGCACCCGATGGGCATCCCGCTGCATTTCTGCATCCACTTCTTCTACGGTGGGATAATATTTCAATGCCAGCTTCCGCAGCTTTTCATTGGCAAGCTCTGTATCGGACACCAGTTCCGCACGTCCCATGACCACCACACTGGTCACATTCCATGACCAGTCCCCTTCCTTTCGAAAACCTGTGTTCCAAGTGGTAAAACATACTTTGTCACAGCGTTTGATGGCATCCATCTTATGTCCTTCCCTGGCCGCATGAAAATAAATCTTCTTCTCTTCTGCATCATAATAAAAATCCATGGGAATGGCATAGGGATATCCTTCATCTCCGATGACAGACAAAACGCCCCGTTTCTCTGTTTGCAATATACTCACACATTCCTCATGTGAAACTTCCTGTTTGAACCTTCGCATTTTCCGAAACATCATCCCACTCC
>JAFTGN010000096.1 GCA_017457865.1 Lachnospiraceae bacterium
TAGGCGTAGAGGAAGCAGTGCAGCAATTTACGGGAAAGGTGATCGCCATTGTCCATCGGTATGATGATGTGGAAGAAAAATGGGTGGTTGCGCCGGATGGATTGTGTTTTACGAGAGAAGAGATTGCGGCACAGGTGCATTTTCAGGAACAGTATTTTACAAGCGAAATTAGAATGGAAAACGAATCAGGGAAAGAGTGAAATGAAACGAAAATTGATATTTGGAACAGGGAATCAGGCGAAATTATCTGCCATGAAAAACCGCCTTGAAACAATAGGCATAGAATTGATTGGGCTGCGCGAGTTGGAGGCAGAAGGGAAGCGCATCCCGGAGGTGTTGGAACTGGGGGATACACCGTTAGAAAATGCAAGATTGAAGGCAGAGACGTATTACAAAGCCTTTCAGCTGCCGGTTTTTTCCTGTGATTCAGGATTATATTTTGAGCATGTGCCGGATGAAGTGCAGCCGGGGGTTCATGTGCGCAATGTAAAGGGAAAATGCTTGTCGGATGAAGAAATGTTGGAGTATTACACAGGTCTTGTGAGGCAGTATGGAAATCTGATCGCAAGATATCGAAATGCCATTTGTTTTGTCATGGATGCAGATCATATTTATGAATCTATGGATTCAACTATGGAGAGCGAAGCATTTATGCTGACAGACAAGCCTCATAGTGCCATCAGAAAAAAGGGGTTTCCATTGGATAGTATTTCCATCGATTTGAAAACCAATCAGTATTATTACGATTTGCCAGTGGATGCATTGGACCGGTTTGCAGTAGAAGATGGTGTGTTGCGGTTTTTTGAGAACATTTATTCCCAAAATGAATTCTGAAAATGGTGAAGTGGATGCACAGACCGTCTTTGTATACCATCAAACCGGCAATTTGTTGTGGGGAGAATATGCAGGTGGAGATATCGTAAAAGGTTCTTTGCTGGGGAAAGTGCTGCCTGATGGAGCGCTTGATTTTGTGTACCATCACATGAATCAAGATATGCAGGTAAGGACAGGCAAGTGCCACAGTGTGCCTACTGTATTAGACAATGGGAAACTGGAACTGAAAGAGCAATGGCAGTGGACCAATGGAGATGGTTCAGAGGGGGAATCTTTGCTGAAAGAAGTGTAGGGTATCAGACACAGATGCTAATGATCTGATTTGGATGGGATAAGATGATTTCGTACAAGTAAAGAATGATGTGTCGATTACCATGGAATCGATGGGATGGATGCCATTAACATGAATTGAGGAAACGAAGGATCATATGCCAGGAATAAAACAATATCACATTTTAGGGTAAACGGGAAAATGAATCCTGTCATGATAAAAAACAAAAGATTTCAAAAGGAGAAACGTATGAAAAAAGGATGGAAGATTTTTAATTGGATTGTTTCGATTTTCTGTATTTTGGGAGCCATTACGGGTGGCTTTCACTTCTCATCGTTGTTGTTTTTGATTGTAGGTGTGGCATCTTTGCCGGTGGCACCTGTTCAGACACAATGGCAGAAGGTTTTGCATGGAAAGAGGTGGCTTAAAAACACCATTCTGGTGTTGGTATTCCTGTTTGCATGCATTATTTCGCCAGAGGATGCCACAAAGCAGGATGGGGCATCCGGGGAAGGAAGATCGATCGCTGATGTCAAGATCGAAACCATGACAGAGACAGAAAAAGATCAGGAAACGGTTGAGTCAGAGACGAAGGAAAAGATACTTGCTGTGGAGAAACAGGTGAAAAAGAAGACTGAGTCGGAGCGTGTTTCTACAGAAGAAGGAGATTCGGAGGAGCAGGAGAGTACCAGTCAGGAGGAGAAGGATACAGAGACTTCTACAGAAATCAAAGAGGACACCAGGGAGAAAAATACGGTGTCCTATGAGGAAAAAACCACTGTGGCACGTGCTATTGTTCCGGAAACTGAGCCGGTTCCAGTGGTAGAACCTACACCGGCGGCAGAACCAGCTCCTGAACCAGCGGCACCGGCACCAGTGGTGGAAGCAGTCCCGGCGGCAGAACCGGCTCCTGAACCAGCGGCACCGGCACCAGTGGTGGAAGCAGTCCCGGCGGCAGAACCGGCTCCTGAACCAGTGGCACCAGCACCAGTGGTGGAAGCAGCTCCCGCAACAGAACCGGTACGGGTGGCAGAGCCGGCACCGGCAGTGGAACAACCTTCTGTTACAGCAGGAAGTTATGCTGTGAATGCAAAGAATGGGAAGATTCATATGGTTGGAGAATGTCCGGCTACAAAAGGTGGAAAGAATGCGATGACAGAACCGGTTTATTTCAATACCTATGAGGAAGCGGAAAGCTATTCTGCCAGCATTGCTCCAAACCTTGATCAGAGAAAGTGTGGAAACTGCTGGAAAAATTAAGCATTGGTGTTTGGGATTGGAAAGTATTTCTGGCGGGAGAAAATAGTTATGGTTATGTCATGGCTTTTTTTGAGATTTGATGTCATATGGATTGCATTGTGATGAATGGGAAGGTGAAGAAACAACAGGTTGACATATTATTGAAATAAGGATATAATGATAAAAAGAGGTAAGACAGGCAAGCTGGCATCATTTGGCTGGTGGTTCGTACCATTTGGAAAATCCGTGATATCAGAGGTAAGAGGGCTTGAAATACAGCAGATGGAGGTCACATTCTATGGAACTTGAAATCGGCATTGAAGATTTATTAAGCAAAAGAAGGATAGAATCAGACCGCATAGAATGGAAGGAAGGATGGAATCCGGATGACATCTATCATAGTGTCTGTGCATTTGCAAACGATTACAACAACGACGGCGGCGGATATATTGTTGTAGGCGTTGGAGAACAAAATGGTATAGCAAAGCGTCCTGTAAAAGGGGTGCCCGAACATATGCTGGATGCAATTCAGAAAGAAATGGTAGGTTACAATAATATGATTTCCCCGCCATATTTTCCACAGGTTGTGCCCACAGAAGTAGATGGAAAATGGATTCTTGTAATCGTAGCAAGAGCAGGGCAGCAGCGCCCATACAAGTCACCGGAGTATGTGACCAGTAAAAAGGATAAGAGATATCATTATTATATTCGTTATCTGACAAGCTCTGTGAAAGCGAATCCGGAGCAGGAAAGAGAACTGGTTCATATGTCGGATCAGACACCATTTGATTGCAGAGCGAATCATAAAGCAACATTGGATGATATTTCCCCTTTGTTATTGGAAGAGCATTTGCGCAAGACGGGCAGTAAATTGGCAAAACAGGTAAGAGAACGTGGTGTGGAAGAAATTTTAGAGGATATGCAGCTTTTGGTAGGTCCACCGGAATGCAGATACATTCAGAATGTGGCATTGATGATGTTTTGTGAGCATCCTGAGAAATTTTTTGGCTACACCTATGTGCAGATGACCTCATTTCCCAAGGGCAGTGTAGAGAATCCAAGTGTCAGTGAAGATTTTCCAAATATCACAGGTTCAGTGCCGCAGATGATTCAGGCGACGATGGAGCGGTTTCGGAATCTTTTGATCCGTGAGAAGGTGATCAAGGTTCCCAATCAGATGGAAGCACTTCGCATCTTTAATTATCCATATCAGGCGATAGAAGAAGCGGTGGTCAATGCGTTTTATCATAGAGATTACTTGTCTTATGAACCGGTTACCATAGAGATCGAGCCAGACTGCATGAATATTATGAATTTTCCGGGGATTGACAGATCCATTTCTGAGCAGACCATTGCGGAAGGGCAGAGATTTGTGTCAAGGTATTATCGCAATCGGAGACTTGGAGAATTTCTAAAAGAACTGGATCTTTCAGAAGGACATTCTTCCGGGATTCCTACCATACAGGAAGAACTGGAGCGGAATGGCTCACCACGGGCAGAATTCTTCACGGATGTGGATAGACGAGCCATGAGGATCAGGATACCGATTCATCCGGCGTTTTTGGAAGAAACAGAAAATGTCATAGAAAATGTCATAGAAAATGTCATAGATATTTCAGAAGAAACAGTAAAGAAAATGATGCCAAAATGTACGAAGAAAAAACTTGAAAAGTCAGTTGCAATTATAAAAATGATCGCAGGAAATCCACATATCTCAATTGACGAGATGAAAACAGAATTGGGTGTTGCAGATAGAACAGTTGCAAGGTATATTTTGGATTTAAAAGAAAACAAAATCATAGAGCGCATTGGACCTGACAATGGAGGGGAATGGAAGATATTAATATAGATCATGTATATATAGGATACACTGCGGAGCGGCTTGGCTGCTCCGCAGTTTCACATTGTGGATGCACCGGAGTGTGGGATATGGTATAATGTGATGGAGTGCAACAGGTTTTCCAGAAGACGGAAAATAGGCGAAATTCATAAAGGAGGAATCACATATGGCAGTGGAATATCGGAGGTTGGAAGAGTCAGATTTGGAAGTGTTTATAGAGATGCGGATTCACCAGTTGCGGGAAGAAGGGGCGCAAGAGGACATGGATCTGAAACCGGCTTTGCGGGAATATTATCATCGCCATATGGCAGATGGGTCATTTGTTTCGTGGGTGGCTGTGGATGGCACCCAGATCGTGGGGACAAGCGGAATGTCCTTTGTGGAGAAACCGCCGTATTTTGGCTGTCCCAGTGGAAAAGTAGGACTGCTTTCCAGTATGTTCACATGGAAGGCGTATCGCAGACAGGGCATTGCAAAAGCGTTATTGACAAGAGTGATGCAGGAAGCGAAAGAATATGGCTGTGGAGTGGTGCAGATCACACCGTCTGATATGGGCATGTTGCTGTATACAGACTTTGGATTTGTGAAGCATGAGAAGTTCATGCAATATAAATTTTGA
>JAFTGN010000097.1 GCA_017457865.1 Lachnospiraceae bacterium
AAGTGCCGGCTTCTACAAGAGCCTTCTTAAGGCATATTTGCCTTCCTCGCCAGCACTGATAAAATTTTTTGAGCGTTTTGTAGTTATTTAAGATTTATATTCACACAAAAGAAAGGAAACACTTGATGAAACACTCATTTTTTGCGGCTTTTTTGATGTACTCCCGGATTCCCATGCCTGAAATTTCCTGGGAGGAGGAAAATCACCGGTATGCCCTGTGCTTTTTTCCGTTGATCGGTATGGTCATCGGCGGATTGGAAGTTTTGTGGTGGTGGCTTGGCAGACGGTTTGGGATAGGAACTATTTTATACGGGGCAGGTGCGGCGGCATTGCCATTGTGGGTGACTGGCGGCATTCATATGGACGGATATATGGATGTGTGGGATGCAAAGGCATGCTTAGGCAGTCAGGAAAAGATGTTTCAGGTGATGAAGGATTCCAGAATCGGCGCTTTTGCGGCCATTCATGTGTGTTTGTATTTGCTTTTGCAGACCGCATTGTTTACAGAAATCAGTTCCATACAGGCAGTGATGGTGGCAGCCGGTTGTTTCATCCAGTCCAGAGCCTTTAGCGCACTGGCAGCGGTCACATGGAACAATGCCAGAAAAGAAGGAACCCTCCAAAGCTTCACCCGTCCGGCACAGAAATATTTGACGATCAGCGTGGAACTGATCTGGCTGGTGGCAGTCTGGTGTGGCATGTGTCTGGTGCATCTCCCCTCTGGAATCGGCGCAGTGGCAGGAGGTTTGGCGGCCTTTCTATACTATAGATGGTTTTCCACCAAAACATTTGGAGGCATCACAGGCGATCTGGCAGGCTACTTCCTGCAAATCTGCGAACTGGCAGGACTGGCAGGGGTGGTGGCTGGCAGTTGGCTCATGAAATAAAAGGGATAGAGGAGAACAACATGTATTTGATCGTAGGCGGCATGGGGCAGGGAAAGGAACCGATTGCCATAAGGCAATTTGACCTGAAGCCGGAGGAAGTGTTGGATTTGGAAGAAAGCAGGCTGACACCGGAAGAGTTGATTGCTTTTCTGGCAGGAGAAGAAGGGTGTCAGATTCGCTGTCTGAATCATCTGCATTGTCTGTTGCGGGAACATTGGGACAGTGAGACAGACTGGCAGGACTGGTGCAGGCAGTTGTCAGAGAGACAACCGGAACTGGTGATCTTGATGGATGAAGTGGGAAGCGGTATCGTTCCCATTGAAACAAAAGAGCGCAGATACCGGGAACTGGCAGGAAGGGTAGGCTGTATGCTGGCGGCACAGGCAAAGACTGTGACCAGAGTGGTGTGCGGCATAGGAGTGGTGATCAAATGAAACTCATCTGGATTCGACATGGGCAGACGAAGGGCAATCAGGAAAAACGGTATATTGGCAGGACGGAAGAAGTGCTTTGTCCAGCAGGCATTGCACAGATACAGGAGAATATCAGGGCATGCCAATATCCAAAGGCGGATCTGGTGGTATGCAGTCCTATGAAGCGGTGTATCCAGACGGCGAAGTTGATTTATCCGGATGTGCCCTGTGTGATAGAAGAAAACCTGCGGGAGTGTGATTTTGGAAGGTTTGAAGGGAAGAATTATCAGGAATTAACGGGAGATCCGGCATACCAGCAGTGGATCGACAGCAATGGCACACTGCCCTTTCCAGAGGGAGAGACGGTGGAAGCATTTCAGAATCGGACAGTGGAAGGGTTTTGGTCTGCTCTGAAAAAGATACAGGCAGAGGGGCTGCACCCGGAAACCGTTGCCTTTGTGGTACATGGAGGAACCATCATGTCTGTGCTGGAACAGTATGGCAGACCGGCACAGGACTATTACGCCTATCAGGTGAAAAACGGGCAGGGATACTGCACCGAATTTGATGGAACCGTGATGCAGATACTTGGAAAGATTTTGTAACTGGAAGGTACTGAGCTGTGATAAGAGGATGGAAGAAGGGTCACTGGGCGGTACGAAACAGAGAGGAAAAGGAAAGATATGAGTGCTTTGGTGAAAGTTCTGCCCCTTTTGGCAGGTATGTTGTTAGATGCCATTATCGGGGATCCCTATTGGATGCCCCACCCGGTGCGGCTCATGGGGCGTTTCATTGGCTGGCTGGATCAGAAACTTCTTGGTCGGTGCCCAGGGGCATCCTTACGGGATGTGAAAGGGGCAAAGGGAGAAGTAAAAGAGGGAGACAGAGAACTGGCAGACAGAGACAGAAAAAAGGAATTGCGGTATGGCGTATGGATGGTGGTGCTTGTAGCAGGGGTGTCCACCATTCTGTCGGCAGTGTTGTTATATATAATGTATCAAATCAATCTTTGGGCAGGGGTGGCAGCAGAAAGCATCTGTTGTTGTTATCTGCTGGCGGCAAGATGCCTGCAAAAGGAAAGTACGAAAGTGTATCATGCCTTACAGGAAGGAAATCTGAAACAGGCGAGAACTGCCGTGTCCATGATCGTAGGCCGGGATACGGATGTGCTGGATGCAGAAGGGGTAGCAAAGGCGGCGGTGGAAACGGTGGCAGAAAGTACCTGTGACGGGGTTACTGCCCCTCTCTTTTACATGGCATTTGGGGGCGCAGTGGGTGGCTTTTTTTACAAAGCAGTGAATACCATGGATTCTATGATCGGTTATCGAAATGTGCGGTATGTATATTTTGGAAAGGCAGCCGCCAGGCTGGATGATGTGTTGAATTACCTGCCCTCCAGATTGACTGCTCTGCTGATGGTGGCAGCGGCATATGTGACCGGTATGGATGGAGCAGGGGCATGGCGCATCTGGCGCAGAGACAGACGAAAGCACAAAAGCCCCAATTCTGCCCAGACAGAAGCTGCCTGTGCAGGCGCACTCAATGTCTGTCTGGCAGGCGACGGCGTTTATGGCGGAAAATTGCTGCACAAGGAAACCATTGGAGATGGCATCCGTCCGGTAGAGGCAGAAGATATTCGTCGTGCCAATCTGCTGATGTATGTCAGTGCAGTGGAAATGCTCATCCTGGCAGTGCTGGTGCGGCTGGCAGTGGCATGGTTGCGGTAAGGAAAGAACTGTGAGAAAGTTGTAATGGTTCAGGAGCCAATCTTTCGTGAGAACTTTGCGAAGTAAGTACCGACAGATGCAGGCAACAATCTCATCGGTGGAGTCGATTTTGAGAGGATTAGTAGGCAATTGCCTGAATAGATGAAACAAGAAAGAAGGAAACGTGTGATGGATCATACATCCCCTTATTTACATGGAGGCGATATTTACAGCCAGCCTGTGCAGGTGGATTTCTCTGCCAACGTCAGTCCTCTGGGCATGCCGGATGGGGTGAAACAGGCACTGATGGAGTCACTGGATGCCTGGAGCGCCTATCCAGACCCTCGATGCAGAGAACTGGCACATGCCATTGCAAAAAAGGAGCAGGTACCGACAGACTGGGTGGTTTGCGGCAATGGAGCTGCTGATCTGATTTACCGGTTGGTACATGTGATCAAACCGAAGAGGGCACTGTTGGCAGTGCCCTGCTTTTCCGAGTATGAAAAGGCTTTGGAAGAAGTGGGGGCAGAAGTCTGCCATTATATCAGAAGAAAAGAAAATGAATTTGCACTGGAAGCAGACTTTTTGACCAGAATCGAGCAGGAACAGGATCTGCAAATGATTTTCTTATGCCAGCCAAACAATCCCACAGGGGATGTGATACAGCCTAAGCTGCTGGGGCAGATCTTGGCGGTTTGTGAGCAACGGCAGATCGTGCTGGTATTAGACGAGTGTTTTCTGGAATTTCTACCGGAATATGAATCGTATCATGGAAAGCCGGAGGCGGCAGGGGTGGTGATCTTAAAGGCATTTACCAAGCTGTATGCCATGGCAGGACTGCGCTTAGGCTATACCCTGTGCAGTGACGTAACGTTGAATGCACGGTTGTGGCAGTATGGTCCCTGCTGGAATGTATCGGTACCGGCACAGATCGCCGGTGTGGCGGCACTAAGGGAGACTGCATACGTGGACAGGGTGCGCAGGCTGGTGGCAAAAGAGCGGGACTTTTTGAAACAGGAATTGCAAAAAATAGGATTTACGGTGTATCCATCCGGTGCCAATTTTTTGCTCTTTTACAGTGCCACACCTTTGAAAGACAGGCTGCTTGAAAAAGGCATTGCCATTCGGGATTGTGCCAATTACAGAGGCTTAGAGGAAGGATATTACCGGGTGGCAGTGCGCACCAGAGCCGAAAACCAGATGCTCATTCGGGCATTACGGGAATCCTTACGACAACAAGACGGATTCTAAATGTGAGAGAGTTTGTTTGGAATAGGCAATTGGGAAACTTTTTGATAAAACCGGAAAACAGTTCGCACAACAAAATTTTTCATGAAAAAAACTTTGTGGAACGCCGGTACTTTATTTTTTGAGCAGTAAGCGAAAAAAATATTAGTACCGCTGCGTGGAACCGAAGCGAGAGCGTGTTTTTTTCATAAAATTTTATTGAAGAACGTTCGTTTTAACAGTTTCGCAATTGCCGATTGCTTAGAAAAGAGAAAGGAATCAGATACATGGCAAAAGTGATTATGGTACAGGGCACTATGTCCAACGTGGGCAAGAGTTTTTTTGTGGCGGCACTTTGCCGGATTTTTCATCAGGACGGCTATCGGGTGGCACCCTTCAAATCCCAGAACATGGCACTCAATTCTTATATCACCAAGGATGGGTTGGAAATGGGACGTGCCCAAGTGATGCAGGCAGAGGCGGCAGGGATAGAACCCACAGCAGCCATGAATCCGGTTCTGTTAAAACCCACCACAGATGTGGGCTCTCAGGTCATCGTCAATGGAGAAGTCCGAGGCAATATGCGTGCAGTGGACTATTTCCGATATAAAAAACAGCTGCTGCCGGAAATCATGGAAGCCTACCGGACATTAGATGAAGCATATGATATCATTGTGATCGAAGGGGCAGGCAGTCCGGCAGAGCTGAATTTAAAGAAGGATGACATCGTAAATATGGGACTGGCAAAGCTGCTCCATGCCCCAGTGCTGTTGGTGGGAGATATTGACAGAGGGGGGATTTTTGCCCAGCTCATAGGTACCTGTGCCCTGTTAGAAGAGGAAGAACGGGCACTGATCAAAGGTCTGGTGGTGAATCAGTTTCGTGGAGACCGGGTGTTGTTTCAGGATGGTGTCAGGATTCTGGAAGAAAAAAGCGGTGTGCCAGTGGTGGGGGTGGTTCCCTATACAGATGTGGACTTAGAGGATGAGGATAGTCTGTCCGGTAAGTTGTACAGACAGGGGAAAGGTGTCATTGACATTGCTGTGATCCGGCTGCCGCATATCTCCAACTTTACGGATTTTGATGTATTTTCCCAGTATCCACAGGTGGGCATACGGTATGTAGGCAGGGAAGAGGAACTGGGCGCACCGGACTTCCTCATTCTACCGGGAAGCAAAAGTACCATTGCAGATTTGAACTGGCTCCGGCAAAGTGGACTGGAAGCCGCCCTGAAACAGTGTGTGTCTGCCGGAGTTCCCTTGTTTGGTATCTGCGGTGGATATCAGATGTTAGGACAGTGGATTTCTGATCCGGAAGAAACAGAAGGCGGTGGAAGGATCAGAGGACTGGAACTGCTGCCCCAGCACACCATTTTTCAGACGGAGAAGACCCGTACCCGGATGACCGGCACCATTACCGGTGCCGGAGGGGTATTCCATCGGTTAAATGGTCTGTCATTTTCCGGATACGAAATCCATATGGGACGCACAGAATTTGTGGACGGAAAGGGAACGGCTCTGGGTGTGCTGGAACATGGACAGCCGGATGGTGCCTGTGTGGACAATGTATATGGCAGTTATATCCATGGCATCTTTGATGCCAAAGAAGTGGCAGAAACCATAGTATCTACCTTGTATGAACAAAAAGGGCTGACATGGAATGGGGAAAGCATAGACCGGCAGACCTATAAAGAACAGCAGTATGACCGACTGGCACAAGCGGTGCGGCAGAGTGTGGATCTGAAAAAAATCTATGAGATCGTGGGAGTAGAGGCGGTTTGTACACCAAACAGGTAATAGAAGCATTTTTGTAACCATTCAGGGGCAATCGTTTGTCAGTCAGAAAGACAATGATGGATGGAAGATCAAAACGAAGGAGGACATGGATGGGATTGTTACATTTGTATTGTGGAGATGGAAAGGGGAAGACCACCGCAGCCATCGGACTTGCCATACGTGGGGCAGGTGCAGGGATGCGGGTGCATATGGTACAGTTTTTAAAAGGACGGGAAACCGCAGAGCTTGCCATACTGGCAGGGATTCCACAGATTACCGTCAGCCGTTGTGAGAAAGACTATGGATTTACATGGAATATGACACCGGAAGAGAAGGAAGCCATTACGCTGGAACACAACCGGCTTCTGGCGGAAGTGGCACAGCTGGTGGCATCCGGTCAGATCCAGATGCTGATTTTGGATGAGTTTGTCAGCGTGTACCGGCATGGGCTGCTGGACAGAGAACTGGCAGAGAGATTGATTCTGCAAAAACCCCCGGCACTGGAACTGGTGCTCACCGGACGAAACCCGGATGAAAAGTGGATCGAGGCGGCGGACTACGTCAGTGAAATCCGTGCAGTGAAGCATCCTTATGAAAGGGGAATCGGGGCACGGTATGGGATTGAATACTGATCCATATGTGATACGATTATGTGAGGAACAAGATTGATAAAAAGCATTAGGGGCAGGAGTATTTGGATACTGTTGCCCTTTTTGATGAAAATGGAATCAGATTTCTCGATCAGGTAAAAGGTAAGTAAAGATGTGATTCCACGTGCAGGTGAAATTGGAAAGAGACTGGACATAATTCCCTATATTTTGCAGAAAAAAGAGGGT
>JAFTGN010000098.1 GCA_017457865.1 Lachnospiraceae bacterium
CTCTATTTGCCATACCCATCAATCAGCTATTCAGTATCAGATACGATGATATCCATGCCCTCGGGCTCTGTTTTAGAGGTAAAAAAACTTCGTCAAACCCGCATGAATCTTGAATTTAGGGCTTGACAGAATAGGAAGGTATTTACATGTCTATAGAGATTAGAAGGATGATAAAAGAAGAGTTTGATATGTTTTATCAGTGGAGTGTGGAGCATCATGTGAAAGAATTATTAGAAGAAGCGCATATGTCTCAGGCGGAGGCAGTTAAGGAAACAACAGAAGAACTCGCAGAGATGCTTCCAAATGGAATCATAATTACTTGATGACCATCGAAGAGAAAGACACCCAAAATCCTGTGGGATTTATCTGGACACTTCATGTAATGGACAGGGTGAAATTTTAATTTTCATGCCTGGGGTAGCTTCGAACTGATAGAGGAGAAAAAGAATGGCTTTTGATTGTGGGTTTACAAAAGAGAATCACTGGTTTAGATACCGGGCAGCTGCAATTATCATTGAGAATGGTTGTGTATTGTTTGCTGGAAATGAACGGGACGATTATTATTATTCCATCGGCGGTGGCGTACATATGGGGGAAACAGCTGAAGATGCAGTACTTCGTGAAGTTTATGAAGAAACAGGTGTACAGTATGAGATTGACCATCTGGCTGTCATCCATGAGAACTTTTTCAATGAAAATCAGGGAACACTGAAAGGTTTGGATTGCCATGAAATCTGTTTTTATTTTTTGATGAAACCCAGAGGTTCGCAGGAACTTCATAGCGACAGCTACACGTCTGGAGTTCGTGAGGAAATGCACTGGCTTCCAATCAGAGAACTGGATTCCTATAAGGCATTTCCAAGTTTTTTGAAAAAGTATCTGTGTCAGGAGCATGTAGGGATAGAGCATATCGTAACAGATGAAAGAAAAAATCTGGATTTGAAACCGAGGGCATATAACAGCTTGAGTATCTGATAGAAGTGGTGCAAGTGAATAAGAAGGGTGTAGAGAACTGATACATGCAAGAACAATGTTCTCAAATGTAATCAGGAAGAAGATGTGGAGATTGGCGGAGTAAAACCTGAAAGGGAATTTATATGATCAAAGGAGATGCAGTTATGGTTGGAGAGAAGTTTACATTAATGCAGTATTCGGTCAGCGCTATTCTTGGGCTAATTGAGGCAGGACAATTCGTTATTCCGGAGATTCAGCGTCCATTTGTATGGAAGAGAAGTCAGGTAAGGGATCTGATCGATTCTCTGTATAACGGATATCCGACCGGTTATATCATTACCTGGAAAAACCCGGATGTGCAGACAAAGGACGGAACTGTTGCAGGAGGCAAACACGTACTGATCGATGGCCAGCAACGCATTACTGCCTTAATGTCTGCTATTTCCGGGTTGGAAGTTCTTGATGAGGATTTCGATAAGGGAAGGATAAAAATTGCCTTCAATCCGTTAGCTGATGATCCTACAAAGACCTTTGCAGTGCAGGATGCTTCACATTTGAAAGATAAAAAGTGGATCCCGGATATTTCTGAAGTATTCAGACCAGACTTCAAGCAGAGGGCATTTGAAAATGATTATGCTAGGAATAATGATGGCGTGGATCTTGATGAATTGTCAGAGACAATTCTCAAACTGAAAGGTGTTGCAAATCGTCAGATAGGTGTCATAGAGCTGGAACACTCTTTGGATATAGACGAGGTCACGGAGATATTCATTAGGATCAATTCAAAAGGTACTCCGCTTAGCCAGTCGGATTTTGTCATGTCTAAAATGGCTGCTGATACAGTTCACGGTGGAAATACCTTACGAAAGGTTGTGGATTACTTCTGCCATCTTGCAGTGAAGCCTGATTTCTACCCGCAGATGATCAAGGATGCAGAGTTTGAAAAGACGGAATTTGCATCTAAGATCAAGTGGCTGGCAAAAGACAACGAGGATATTTACGATCCGGATTATGGCGATATGCTCCGTGTGGCTTTTATGTACAGCTTTAACAGAGGCAGATTGGCAGATCTGGTTAGTCTGTTGTCAGGAAGGGATTTCGAGACAAGGGAGTACAAGGATGAAATCGTAGAGGATTCTTACTCCAAATTGAAGGATGGTATCCTGAAATTCATAAATGAATATAGTTTCGAGCAGTTTGTGTTGGCAATCAAAGGGGCTGGCTTCAAATCGAGTAAGCTGCTTAACTCGCAGATGACGCTAGACTTTGCATATACTCTTTATTTGAAATTGCATGATGATCCCAATGTATCCCAGGGGCAGATCAAGAGGTTAGTACAGAAGTGGTTTGTGTTATCTACGTTAACTGGAAGGTATGTAGGATCTCCGGAATCTGTTATGAGCAGGGATATAAGACTTATCGTAGGAAAAGGATTCCGGCAATTCGCACAGGAGACGGAAGCCTCAGCATTATCGGATACATTCTGGCAGGTTACACTTCCACAGAATCTGGAAACAACCTCTGTCAACAGCCCGGCCTTTAATGTGTTCCTTGCTGCACAGAATTATCTGAAGAGTAGTTCGATGCTTATGAAGGGAACGATGATATCGGATCTCATAACGATCTCCGGTGATGTGCATCATATCTTTCCAAAGGCATATCTGAAAAAAAACGGTGTTGATAATAAGGGAAGATACAATCAGGTTGCGAACTACACATATCTGGATACGCAGGTGAATAAAGCGATAAGCGATGATGCTCCGTGTGAGTACTTTGGCGTGATCCTTGAACAGTGCAAGACGAAGGATGTCCAGATTGGTAATATTGCTGATAAAAATGATTTGATGAATAATTTAACAGAGAATGCCATCCCGGGAGATGTCGTTAATATGGATGTCAAGGATTACGAGGGATTCCTGGTGGAAAGACGAAAGCTTATGGCTGCGATGATTGAGAAGTATTACAAGTCTTTGTAGAAAAAATTTAATCCCCAAAACGGATTTGCTATATTTTTTATCTATGGCAAACCCGCTTTTTAATGTATTTTACACGAATTTCCTATGCAGATATAATAAACCTACATCAAGCAAAACAGATGTGAATGATAGGTTATGGAGGTTGAATATGCATACATCAGTAGTAGGATTTCCACGGGTTGGAAGATTAAGAGAATTAAAGTTTGCCACAGAAAAATATTTTAGAAAAGAAATCACAGCAGCAGAACTGGAACAGACTGCAAAAAACATACGTGTACAGCAGTGGAATCTGCAAAAGGAGAAGGAAGTTGATTACATACCTTCTAACGATTTTTCTTTTTATGACGGAGTGCTGGACACTGCGGTGCTGTTTCAGATTGTCCCAAAGTGCTACACACAGCTGGGTCTTTCTCCGTTGGATACCTATTTTGCGATGGCAAGAGGCTATCAGGGAGAAAAGGGAGACGTGAAGGCACTTGCCATGAAAAAGTGGTTCAATACCAACTACCATTACATTGTGCCAGAACTAGAAGATGACACAGAAATTCGCCTGACCGGAACCAAGCCATTTGACGAATATTTAGAGGCAAAGGCAGAGGGCATTGAAACAAAACCGGTAGTGGTGGGACCGTTTACCTTGCTGAAACTGACAAAATACCTTGGGGAAAAGAAAGCGGCTGATTTTGCAGAGCCGCTGATCACAGCATACCGGGAGTTACTTGCCAAATTCAACGAAATCGGTGCAAAGTGGATTCAGTTTGATGAACCGGCTTTGGTGCGTGACCTGACAGATGCGGATCTTTCTTTGTTTGCCGGATTGTATGATGGAATCCTGCCGGCAAAGGGAACCGTGAACGTGTTGTTACAGACTTATTTTGGTGACATCCGTGATGGTTATGAACAGATTGTAGGATTAGATTTTGATGGAATCGGACTGGACTTCATCGAAGGAAAAGAAACCTTAAAGCTGTTACAGACTTATGGCTTTCCAAAAGGAAAACGCTTGTTTGCAGGCGTGGTCAATGGAAAAAATATCTGGCGCAACCGTTATGAGCAGACACTTTCCACACTGAAAAGTGGATATGCAGAGGAAGTGGTGATCAGTACTTCCTGTTCCCTGCTCCATGTACCATATACATTAGCAAACGAGTCAAAACTTCCGGAAGAAGTGAAACAACATTTTGCGTTTGCAGAAGAAAAGCTGGAGGAACTGGCACAGCTGAAAGTGTTAAGTGAAGCAAAGGATGCTACCAAACAGGCGGCATATCAGAAGAATGTACAGCTTTTTGAAAAGAGAAGAAATGCAGAAGACGTGGATGTGAAAAAACGTGTCAGTGCCATTCAGGAGGAAGATTTCACCAGATTACCTGCTTTTGAAGAACGGGAATCCATTCAAAAGAAAACATTCCAGCTTCCAAAATTTCCTACCACGACCATCGGCTCTTTCCCACAGACTGCCGATGTGAAGGCCAAACGGGCAGAATGGAAGAAAGGGAAGATTACAGAAGAAGCATACAAAGCCTTTAACAGACAGAAGATTGCGGATTGTATTGCATTGCAGGAAGAAATCGGACTGGACGTGCTGGTACACGGAGAGTATGAACGCAATGACATGGTAGAATATTTCGGGGCTCATCTGGATGGCTATCTCTTTACAGAGAAAGCATGGGTGCAGTCCTATGGTACCCGTTGTGTAAAACCGCCGGTGATCTGGGGAGATATTAAAAGAAGCGAGCCAATCACAGTAGAATGGTCTGTTTATGCCCAAAGCCTGACAAAGAAACCTATGAAGGGCATGCTCACCGGACCGGTCACCATACTGAACTGGTCTTTCCCCAGAGAGGATATTTCCTTAAAAGAAAGTGCCTACCAGATCGCATTGGCTATCCGGGATGATGTACTGGATCTGGAAGCCAATGGCATCCGGATCATTCAGGTCGACGAAGCTGCACTGAGAGAAAAGCTGCCTCTTAGAAAGTCTGACTGGTACAGCGAATATCTGGATTGGGCCATCAAAGCTTTTCGACTGGTACACAGCGGTGTGAAACCGGAAACCCAGATTCATACCCATATGTGTTATAGTGAGTTTACGGACATCATTCCTGCCATTGATGACATGGATGCGGACGTGATTACATTTGAAGCATCCAGATCAGATTTGCAGATATTGGATGCATTGCAGGAACATCATTTCAAAACAGAGGTGGGACCGGGTGTGTACGATATCCATTCCCCAAGAGTACCATCTGTACAGGAAATCGTAACTGCTCTTGAGAAGATGGCAGAAAAAGTAGATCCAGATAAACTTTGGGTCAATCCGGACTGCGGTTTGAAGACGAGAGGAACCAAAGAAACCAAACCAAGTCTGGTAAATTTGGTACAGGCAGCTGTTCAGTTTAGAGAAAGCCACAGTGGTGAAAAACTGTAAATTTGTAGAATTGACGAATATCGCCAACACTGGTTTGCTATGGTAAGCCAGTGTTTTTTGAATACAAAAAACTTGTCTCACAGACATTAAGGAAATAGGACTTTTCTAATATGCAAAAGAAAGGAATTTCAGGAGAATTTTTTTTAAGGTATTTACGAATGAAGAGAAATTTTATATAATAAGACGGTATGCAGAAAAAACTGCACAGGGGAAAGCTGGAATTCTGGCTTGGAAGACATACCAAAAATACAGAAATGGAGAATGAAAAACATGAGCTACAGTAAGAAAATTTTAGCGGTTCTGCTGGCTATGGTGTTGGTGTTTGGCGGATGCGGAAACAAGGACAATCTGGCAATTTCTGACACAAGCAGTTCCGGGGAATCCGTCAGTGTCTCTGCGGAAGAATCTGCGTATCCTTCTACGGAGTCAGAGTCTGAAACAGAGAGTGCTTCCGCAGAAGAGGTCGAGACAGAATCGGAGACGGTGGAGCATGGGACTGAAACAGCAGAGGAAAATGGTCTGTTGCCAGATACTGCATTTCAGACCGTAGAAGAGACGGTATATGCCATTTCCAATGTGAATTTACGTCGTCAGCCTACCACAGAACAGGACAATGTAGAGACCGTTTTACAGGCAGGTGCACAGGCAGTCAGAACCGGTTACCGAGATGACTGGAGCATTCTGGAGTATCAGGGACAGAAGTTATATGCTTCTAGTACCTATCTGACCACAGATGCACCGCAGCCTTCTTCATCTGCTTCCGAATCAGAAGGAAGTGATGTGGCACAGGCATCTGATCAGAACGACGACAAAAATCAGGGGGAAGACAGCACACAACCGGCAACCCAACCTACAGCACCTGCTGTTACACCATCTGCCAACGGAGGCGGAAGAATCGTGTGTATTGACGCCGGTCATCAGCAATACGGCATCAGTGATACCGAGCCAAATGGACCAGGTTCTACTGAGATGAAGGCAAAGCTGACCACCGGTACCCAGGGTGTGGCGACTGGCAAGACAGAGTACCAGCTGAATCTGGAAGTTTCCCTGTTGTTAAAGCAGGAATTACTGAACAGAGGCTATCAGGTTGTCATGATTCGTGAGACAAATGACTGTCCGGCATCCAATGCAGAACGTGCCATTACCGCCAATGAAAGCGGTGCCAGCATTTTCGTCCGCATTCATGCCAACAGTTCTACCGATTCTTCTATGAATGGATGTCTGACCATGGCACCGACTGCGGCAAACCCATATGTTTCTTATCTGGCAGCACCCAGTCAGTCCCTGTCTCAGTCTATTGTGAATCATATTTGTGCCAATACCGGTTTCCGAAACATCGGTGTGCTTGGAACAGACAACATGACCGGCATCAACTGGTGTACCATTCCGGTTTCTATCGTAGAGATGGGTTATATGTCTAATCCGGATGAGGACGTGAAGATGTCTGATCCCACATACCAGAGCCTGATTGCTTCCGGTATTGCAGACGGCATCGACGAATACTTTGCTTCCCATTGATCAAATACATTGACCCAGCAGTTCCACTGCCATTGGAATCTGCTCTAAGCGAAGCGCAGAGTAGTTGATGAGAAACGTGGGAACCGTATGTTCATATGTACCATGATAAAATTGTGACAGACTGGAAATACGGAGGCCCTTTGCGGCAGCTTTTTGCTGAATTTGTGCCTCTGTCAGACTGCTCTGTATCCGCAGCAGGAAATGAAGCCCTGCGTCTTCTTCTGTAATGGTGACTTTGGAAGACAAGGGGCTTTTTTTGATGCAGGAAAGCAGTTCATCCCGTTGATTGCGGTAAAATTTCCGCATCCGGTTGATGTGTTTTTCAAAATACCCTTCCCGAAGAAACTTGGCGAGGGTATACTGTTCAAAATTAGAAACTGTAGCAGAATAAAAACCCAGTTTCTGCTGAAACAATTCCATCAAATGGGGAGGCAGTACCATGTAACTGATACGAATGGTAGAAGTCAGGCTTTTGGTAAATGTATTGATATAGATGACTTTTTCCATTTGATCCAGACTTTGCAGAGAGCGGATAGGTTTCCCCATTAGCCGGAACTCGCAGTCATAATCGTCCTCAATGATATACCGGCCATCCGAAGCAGCCGCCCAGTTCAGCAATTCATTCCGGCGATTGATGGATGTGACGATTCCGGTAGGAAAATGATGGGTTGGAGAGATATGCAGAATGTCACAATCGCTCTGTTCCAGTTCTTCCATACAGATACCGCTGCGATCCATGGAAAGATGGCGGACAGCAACCTGTTGTGCGGCGTAAATACGGGCAATTTTGGTATAACCGGGATTTTCAATGGCATACACTTTTTCTCTTCCCAAAAGCTGAATCAGCAGGCCATACAGGTACTCTGTGCCGGCACCGATGATCACCTGCTCCGGGGATACCTGCATGCCACGAAACTGTTGCAAATGCTCTGCTATGGCAGCGCGTAATTCCGGTATGCCGATACCGGGAGGATTGGTCATCAGTTCTGTACTTTTTTCTGCCATGATTTCACGCATCAGTTTCATCCATGTGGCAAAAGGAAACCGTTCCGCACAAGTCTGGTTGCTGGCAAAATCCACCTGATAGGCAACAGGTGCTTCCTTGACAACTGAAACACCAGCGTCAGATTCCTGCTTGAAGGCAGAAGAGGAGGCCTCGGAAGCACAGGAGGCGTGAACCCGGTCAGATTTTGGAGAATATACCAATTCTGTAATATCAGACACATAGTAGCCCTTCTTTGGAAGAGAATAAATATAGCCCTCTGCCAACAGCTGGGCATAGGCATTTTCAATGGTAATGGTACTGATATTCAGATGCTTGGCAAAGCTGCGCTTAGAGGGCAGCCGGTCTTGGGGCTTTAGGGTACCGGATACAATATCTTCTTTGATGCTATGATATAAATGTTCATATAGGCTGGCATTGCCAATGTCGGAAAAAGAATAAGTCAGCATTGCAGGCTCCTTTCTGAAAATGTCTAACTGACTATAAAATATTGTGCAAAATTGATCATTCAAATATGGTCAGTTTGTATTATACTAGAGAAGATGAGAAAAGTAAAGGGACTGCACCGTTGCAGTCTGGAAATTGGAGGAATGAATAGAATCATGAAAAGAGTTTTGACAATACAGGATATTTCTTGTCTGGGAAAATGTTCTCTGACAGTGGCACTGCCGGTGATCTCTGCCGCAGGCTCTGAAACAGTGATCCTGCCTACCGCAGTCTTATCCACTCATACCATGTTTCAGGGGGTTACCTTTCGGGATTTGACGGAAGACATCCTGCCCATCACTTCTCACTGGAAGAAAGAACAGATACAGTTTGACGGTATCTATACCGGTTATCTGGGCTCCATTGAACAGGTGGATCTGATCTTACAGGTTATGGCAGAATTCGGACAGGGCAATACCGTAAAAATCGTGGACCCGGTAATGGCAGATAGAGGAAAACTATATACAGGTTTCAATATGACATTTGTAGAAAAAATGAAAGAGTTGTGCGCCGCAGCAGATGTGGTACTGCCCAATATTACGGAGGCCTCTTTCATGACCGAACTTCCATACAAAGAGGATTATGGGGAGGATTACATTGAGGAATTGCTGTTACAGATGTCTGCTTTTTGTAAAGGAAAGATCGGACTGACCGGTGTTTCTTTTGGGGCAGATGAAATCGGTGTCATGGTATATGATACACAGACAGGAACATTTTTCCGATATTTTACAAAAAAATATCCAGTTGCCTTTCACGGAACAGGAGATATCTTTGCCAGTACCGTCACTGGTGCATTGATGAAAGGAAAAAACATAGAAGACGCATTTGCAGTTGCAGTAGACTTTACCGCAGAGATTATTCGTGTTACACTGGAAAACCCAAATCATCGTACATATGGTGTGGATTTTGAAACTGCACTGCCTTATTTGTGGAGGCGATTGTCCATGGACAAAGAATAACAGGACACAAAAAAACAGGACTGACCATAGAAGAGAAGAATTGTCGCATCAAATGGAGATGCGTCAGCAACTTGTTCTCCTTCTTGTGTCAGTCCTATGTTTATGTGAAAATATAATCTTTATTTCTGTAAGTTTAGCAAGTATATTATTCCATCGGATTACTTCTCGATGATACGAACACCCTTTACGCCTGCAACAGCAGAAACCTCTGCCTTCACAGATGCCGCATCTAATTGACCATTTGCATCTACATCAAACATAGAGTATGCATAATCCCCTCTGGTCTTGGAAACCATATCTGCAATGTTGATGCCCTTCTGACCAAATACAGCAGAGAAGCTGCTGATGATGTTTGGTACATTCTCATGGAAAATACAAATACGTGTCTTTGTTGCAGCTCCCAATGTGCAAGCGGGGAAGTTTACGGAATTGATGACATTACCATTTTCCAGATATTCTCTTACCTGATCCACTGCCATCACTGCACAGTTATCCTCGGACTCCGCAGTAGAGGCACCCAGATGAGGAGTTGCAATCACATTGGTCATCTTCACTACATCCGGATTTGGGAAGTCTGTTACATAATGGCTCACCTTACCGGAAGAGAGTGCCTCTGCCATATCGGCATCATTGACTAACAGGTCACGGGCATAGTTCAGGATCACCACACCGTCCTTCATCTTTGCAAAGGCTTCCTTATTCAGCATTCCCTTGGTGTGTGGATTGAGCGGTACATGGATGGTAATGAAATCGCTGTTTGCAAAAATCTCATCGGTGCTGTTCACACGTACTACATTGCGGTCAATGTTCCATGCATATTCTACCGGCATACCCGGATCGAAACCTACCACATTCATGCCCAGTGCAATGGCTGCATTGGCCACACGGAAACCGATGGCACCCATACCGATTACGCCCAGGGTCTTGCCCTTTAATTCTGTACCGGCAAACTTCTTCTTTGCCTTTTCCATATCTTTTGCAATGGTCTCATTATCGGCATTTTCAGCCACCCAGTTGATACCGCCTGTGATGTCACGGGAAGCCAGCAGCATACCTGCCAAAACCAGCTCTTTTACGCCGTTTGCATTGGCACCTGGCGTGTTGAATACTACGATACCCTGCTCAGAGCAGCGGTCAATCGGAATGTTGTTGGTACCCGCACCTGCTCTGGCAATGGCAAGGAGAGAAGCAGGCAGCTCCAGTTCATGCATGGAAGCACTTCTGACCAGTACCGCATCTGCCTCATTCAAATCCTCTGTATATGTATAATTGTCATCAAAATTATTCAAACCGATCTGTGCAATCGGATTCAGGCATTTAATCTTCATCATAAATCATCCTCAATTCTAAAGCATCTTACTGCTTATGCATTTTCTTCTTCAAACTTCTTCATAAACGCAACCAGTGCTTCCACACCTTCGATTGGCATTGCGTTGTAAATACTTGCACGCATACCGCCTACAGTTCTATGTCCCTTTAAGTTTACAAAGCCTGCTTCAGCAGCTTCCTTCACGAACTTGGCATCCAGATCCTTGTCACCGGTTACAAACGGAACGTTCATCAGAGAACGGGAACCCTTCTCTACTGTACCGTGGAACAGCTTGCTCTGATCTAAGAAATCATACAGAACAGCTGCTTTCTTCTCGTTGCGTTCCTTCATCACTTCCAGACCGCCCATCTTCTTTAACCACTTAAACACTTTACCGCAGATATAAATACCATAGCATGGAGGGGTGTTGTATAAGGAATCCGCATCGGCATGTACCTTGTAACGCAGCATGGTAGGAGTGCCTGGCAGTACGTCTTCTGTAATCAGATCCTCACGGATGATGACAATGACCACACCAGCAGGTCCGATGTTCTTCTGTACACCACCATAGATGACACCGTATTTGGATACATCTACAGGCTCAGATAAGAACATGGAAGAAACGTCAGATACTAAAATCTTTCCCTTTGTATTTGGCAGTTCCGGGAATTTGGTACCATAAATGGTATTGTTCTGACAAATATACACATAATCCGCCTCCTCACTGATTGGCAGATCGGAGCAGTCTGGAATATAAGAGAAGGTCTTGTCTGCGCTGGATGCGATACAATTTGCCTTTCCGTACAGCTGTGCCTCCTGATATGCCTTCTTTGCCCACTGTCCGGTTACAATATAGTCAGCCACACCATTTTTCATCAGATTCATCGGAATCATGGCAAACTGCTGGGATGCACCACCCTGTAAAAACAGTACCTTATAATTATCTGGAATATTCATCAGATCTCTTAAGTCAGCCTCAGCCTCTTTGATGATGGTGTCATATACCTTAGAACGGTGACTCATCTCCATAACAGACATACCGCTTCCCTGATAATCCATCATTTCTGCTGCAGCTTCCTGTAATACTTCCTCTGGAAGAACGGCAGGACCTGCTGAAAAGTTATACACTCTGCTCATTGTAGCATTACCTCCATGATATAAATAATGATTTGTATATACAATATTTGTAACGATTCGAACTTTGTTTTGCAAACTTCCGTGTCATTACCATTTTTTATTCTAACTGTTTTGCAGGGGATAGTCAATAGAAGAAATTCTGGATTCTGGAACTATTGTGAAAATTGTATCAATCTTTATACAGAAACATGCAGCCTGACTCCTTTCTAAAAAGAGTCTTAAAAAAAGCATATACTTTCCTATAAATGGTTTGACAAATGTTTCCCACGAAATTATAATGAAACATACGTGGGTACAAACGGTACCTGCGAATAAAGGAAAAGGATGCGTATTCGATATGGACAGTGGCGCGGAGAGTTACCCAGACAATTTCATAAGTCGAAAGCAAATGCTTGCATGGGTAGAAGTCCGCATGGACGGTTTTTTCTAAGTCTGCCTGTGCAGGCCGAAAGGAGAAACCATGTTACAGATTTTTAAAACAGAAGAGGGGGTCATCAGAGAGGAAGAAGAAGTGACCAAAAACTGCTGGGTAGCATTGACAGACCCTTCTTCTACAGAGATTCGAAAAATCAGCCGCTGGCTGGAAATTGATGAAGATGACCTGCGGGCTTCGCTGGATGAAGAGGAGCGTTCCCGTATTGATATAGAAGATCATTATGTGATGATTTTGGTAGATATTCCATTTATTGAGGAACGAAACAAAAAAGACTGGTATGGTACCATTCCTATGAGTATCATTCTTACAGATTCCGTTATTGTGACCATCTGTTTGCAGGACACCCCCATTTTGCAGGCTTTTATGAACGGACGTGTGCGAAAATTCCACACTTATATGAAGACCCGTTTTATTCTGCAGATTCTGTACAAAAATGCATCCCTGTACTTACAATATCTGCGGAATATCGATAAGAAAAGTGAAGAGATCCAAGGTAGAATTCATGAATCCCCCAAAAACACGGAGATCATTGAATTACTGGAAATGCAGAAATCCTTACAGTATTTCACCACTTCACTTCGTTCCAACGAAGCTGTATTGGAGCGAATTGTAAAGATTGAACGAATCAAAATGTATCCGGAAGACGCAGATTATCTGGAAGATGTCATCACTGAGAACAAACAGGCACTGGAGATGGCAAGTATTTACACGGGTATTTTGGGCAGTACCATGGATGCAGTGGCGTCTGTCATCAACAATAATGTAAATAATATCATGCAGTTTTTGGCATCGGTTACCATCGTCATGTCCATCCCCAACATCATTGCCGGTTTATACGGTATGAACGTAGACGGTGCGGGAATGCCTTTTGCCAATACACCCTGGGGATTTCTCATTGTCTGTCTGATTACCCTTGGCATTACACTGTTAGTGGCACTGATCTTCTATATTAAGAAGCTGTTTTAGATCACCTGTTTTTGATTACTTTAGGAGAAAATCCGATTCTTTCCAACCAATTTCAGATTTGGCTAAAATCTACTGGAAAGCGGATCAAATCATTTGCATGAGATAGGAGAGGATTTTTATGAATGAATGGCTGACAAAAATGGAACGGAAATACGGCCGCTTTGCCATTACCAATCTGATGAATTATATGATCGCCCTGTATGTGGCAGGGTATCTGTGTATTTTAATTGGCGGAAATGGGTATGTATTTTACCGCTACTTAAGCTGGGATGTGAATGCCATCCTGCACGGACAGGTATGGCGGCTGGTGACGTTTTTGCTGAATCCACCATCTTATAGTATTTTCGGATTGCTGATCAGCTGTTTTTGTTACTGGATGATCGGTAACAATTTAGAGCGTGTATGGGGCACTTTCCGCTTCAATGTATATATGCTGACAGGTATCTTTGGGCAGATCATCGGCGGTTTTCTTGCCTATTTTCTGTTTCATATAAACGTGGATCTGGGTACTTCCTACTTGAACTGGTCACTGTTTCTGGCTCTTGCCATGACTTTTCCGGATATGCAGTTTTATCTATATTTTCTCCTTCCGGTGAAAGCAAAGTGGCTGGCTTACATTGATCTGGCATTTCTGGCTGTAGAATTTGTCATAGGAGACTGGGGCACCAGAATACAGATTTTCTTCTCCCTGGTAAATTTCTTTATTTATCTGGCAATGATCCGTCAGTGGAGCAGATTCACACCAAAGAATGTAAAACGGCGCAGAGAATTTAAGCAGGCAGCTGCCCCAAAGAAGATGCGTACAGCTCATCATAAATGTGCCATTTGCGGCAGAACCGAGGCGGATGGTTCTGATCTGGAATTCCGTTACTGTTCTAAGTGCGAAGGTACTTATGAATATTGTCAGGATCATCTGTATACCCATGTACATGTAAAGGCAGACGGCAGTCATCTGACACATTAAATACAGACATCAAGTTCACTGTCTGAAACCAGATGAGTTTGACTTTGGCCATATGATCTGGCTTGCAACTACACAAACGGCAATATCTGTGGAAGTTTCACAGTTTTGTATATAGCAACCCACACAGGAGGATACACAGACAGTGTGCCTCTGTCATGGTTTACGAACGACAACAGGAGGATTGAGTCATGGAAAAGAAACCATTTGTAACACTGGAACAGGTGCAGGAAATCGTAAAAGAGTATCCAACCCCGTTTCACTTATACGATGAGAAAGGAATCCGTGAGAATGCCAGACGACTGAACAAGGCATTTTCCTGGAATAAGGGATATAAGGAGTATTTTGCAGTCAAAGCAACTCCAAATCCATATCTGATGAAGATTTTACAGGAGGAGGGCATCGGTGCAGACTGTTCTTCTCTGACAGAACTGATGCTGTCCGACATTGTAGGATTGAAGCAGCATGAGATCATGTTTTCTTCTAATGTGACACCGGACTGTGACTATCAGAAGGCTGCTGAGTTAGGTGCCATCATCAATTTTGATGACCTGACTCACATTGACCATTATGCCAAGATCGCACCATTCCAGGAGACCATGTGCTGCCGCTACAATCCAGGTGGAGATTTCACACTGAGAAATGAAATTATGGACACCCCGAAGGATGCCAAGTATGGTATGACCAAAGAGCAGATGAAGGAAGCGTTCCGTAAGTTAAAGGCATACGGAGTAAAGCATTTCGGTATCCATGCTTTTCTGGCAAGCAATACAGTAGACAATGGCTATTATCCAAAGCTGGCAAGAATCCTGTTTGAACTGGCTGTGGAACTGAGTCAGGAAATCGGAGTACACATTGCATTCATCAACCTGTCTGGTGGTGTAGGCATTGCATACCGTCCGGATCAGACCCCAAATGACATCGACATCATCGGGGAAGGCGTGCGTCAGGCATACGAGGAAGTACTGACTCCTGCCGGTATGGATGATGTGGCAATCTTTACGGAACTGGGACGTTTCCTGCTGGCACCTTATGGCTGTCTGGTTTCCAAGGTTCTGCACATGAAGCACATCTGGAAAGAGTATGCCGGTCTGGATGCCTGCGCAGCAAACCTGATGCGTCCTGCCATTTACGGCGCATATCATCATATCACCGTGCTGGGCAAGGAAAATGAGCCTTGTGATCACATGTATGATGTAACAGGCGGTCTGTGTGAGAACAGCGATAAGTTTGCGGTAGACCGTATGCTGCCGGAAATCGTACCGGGTGATTACGTGGTCATCCATGATACCGGTGCACATGGCTTCTCTATGGGATACAATTACAACGGAAAGCTTCGTTCTGCTGAGCTGCTGTTGCAGGAGGACGGTTCTGTGAAGATGATCCGCCGTGCGGAAACACCGGAAGATTATTTTGCAACACTGGACTTTACTCCGTTCCAGAAATAAATTGACCTAAATCAAATCTTATGAGTGCGCCAGGTAAAACTGGCGCACTTTCTGGTAACAGAAAAATTCTGTTATCAACAGGGATTCTTGTATCCCAAAGAGCAATTTACAGAAAACTGAAAAAAGGGATTGACGAAATCAACATAATACGGTACAATACAATCAGAACAAATGTTCGCAATCTATTATTGAGATTCCCACAGACGAGTTGAAACGATGGATTATAGATGAAAGATAGGAGTATAGTAGATTTATGGAAAAAGATGAGAAGAAGAAAGCATTGGATGCGGCGATTTTGCAGATTGAAAAGGCATATGGCAAAGGTTCTGTCATGAAGCTGGGAGATTCTGGAAACCGGATGAATATCGAGACGGTTCCCAGCGGCTCCCTTAGTCTGGATGTGGCACTTGGCTTAGGCGGTTTTCCAAAGGGACGTATCATTGAGATTTACGGACCAGAGTCCAGTGGTAAGACCACAGTAGCACTTCATGCAGTGGCAGAGGTACAGAAGCGTGGCGGCATTGCAGGCTTCATTGATGCAGAGCATGCATTAGACCCGGTTTATGCCAAAAATATCGGTGTAGACATTGATAACTTATACATCTCCCAGCCGGACAATGGAGAGCAGGCATTGGAGATTACAGAGACGATGGTACGTTCCGGTGCCATTGATATTGTGATCGTAGACTCTGTAGCTGCCCTTGTACCAAAGGCAGAAATTGACGGGGATATGGGAGATGCCCATGTAGGATTACAGGCCAGATTGATGTCTCAGGCCCTTCGTAAACTGACTGCTGCCATCAGCAAGTCCAACTGTATCGTCATTTTCATCAACCAGCTCCGTGAGAAGGTAGGTATCATGTTTGGTAACCCGGAGACTACCACTGGTGGACGGGCATTGAAGTTCTATTCTTCTGTTCGTCTGGAAGTGCGGAGAATTGAGGCTTTGAAGCAGAATGGAGAAGTCATCGGAAACCGTACCCGTGTGAAGGTGGTGAAGAATAAGGTGGCACCGCCATTCCGTGAGGCAGAGTTTGATATTATCTTCGGTAAGGGTATTTCCTCTGTAGGAGATATTCTGGATCTGGCTGCCAAGCAGAATATTGTGGTGAAGAGCGGTGCCTGGTATGCCTATAACAATGCCAAGATTGGACAGGGCAGAGAAAATGCCAAGATTTATTTACAGGAGAATCCTGAGATTCTGGCAGAGGTTGAGCAGAAAGTACGTGCCAGTTACCAGTTAGATGGTATAGCAGCTACCGAAGCGGTACTGGATGTAGAGGATGATGAGGAATTTGACCCACTGTTATTAGAGGACGAAGAATAATGCTTGTTTTTTCTTTAGAATCCAGTCAATCCGAAGGCAGACCACAAAAGAAAGTTCCTTATCCAGTGTGGGAGGGCAGTTTGCTGCCAGTTCGGATTGAACCACTGAACAAACAGAAGAAGCGTGTATTTTTAGACGATGGAACCATACTGCATCTCTATAATGGGGAAATCAGACGGTTTCAGTTATCCGTTGATACCGTATTAGAAGGCACTGCATACACCGAACTGATGCAGTGCCTTTGCAAACGAGCCAGATCCCGTGCCCTGCATTTGCTGCAGGCGGCGGACCGCCCTACCACTGAGATTTTAGAGAAGCTGCGACAGGGGGGATATCCGGATGCAGTGGCAGAAGATGCTCTGGCATATCTGAACTATTATGGTTATACAGATGATACACGTTATATCCAGAATTATATTGAGTCCCATCAAAAGACACAGAGCAGAGCACAGATACGACAGACTTTGTGCCGAAAGGGATTAGATAGTGCACAGATTGATGCCTTACTACCGGAAGAACATGATGCAGAGATAGATTTATTGATGCGGTTGACAGAAAAGTATTGTCGTGGCAGGGATTTATCAGATGAGAAGGAATACAGAAGGCTCGTGGCACGCTTAATGCGCAGAGGATTTGGGTATGTTGCCATAAAAGATGCCATTGGCTGTTTTGCGGAAAATATTGCCGAAATAGAAGACTTGTGACATAGGAACTGCTATTCATTCTGTAAAAAAATCAGTCTTTACTTGACAGAATCACTAAAAAGATATACAATTATTTTGTTGTACGTTGGTACCATCAAGTTTCTTTCAGTTGTGTTTTATCTGTGTGTGTTTGGATTACATACACATTATCAATTTGTCATGAGAGAGCGTTTCATGTGCGCTTCTTCGTATGCATAGAAAGGTGACTGGAATGGTCACCCTTGTACAATTAAAACTTAATAAGGAGGTGCTCCCATGCCTTATGTGATAGGTGCGCTGATTGGTCTTGTCATCGGTGGTGTCATCTTCTGGTTTGCCGGCATTGCATATCAGAAGCATGATTTTGAAATCAAGGTGGGTTCTGCAGAACAGAAATCACAGACCATTATCGATGAAGCCTTAAAGGTTGCTGAGACAAAGAAGCGAGAGGCCCTTTTGGAAGCAAAGGAAGAATCTCTTCGTTCCAAGAATGAGATGGAGCGGGAGGTTAGAGAGCGCCGTTCTGAGTTGAACCGTCTGGAAAAGCGTGTCAGCAATAAGGAGGAATCCTTAGACCGCAAGGCGGAAGCAATGGAACGTCGTGAACAATCCTTAACTGCCAAAGAGGAAAACCTGAACAAAAAGTATGCACAGGTAGCTGAATTGAACGAACAGGCTGCCAAAGAGTTGGAGCGAATCTCCGGTTTAACCTCTGAACAGGCAAAAGAGTATTTATTGAAGACTGTTGAAGACGAAGTAAAGCTTGACACTGCAAAGCTGATCAAGGAAATGGACAACAAAGCAAAGGATGAGGCTGCCAAGAGAGCCCGTGATTATGTTGTCACTGCCATTCAGAAATGTGCAGCAGATCACGTATCTGAGACAACGATTACCCTTGTCAATCTTCCAAATGACGAGATGAAGGGGCGTATCATTGGTCGTGAGGGACGTAACATTCGTACTCTTGAGACTCTGACTGGTGTGGATCTAATTATCGATGACACACCGGAAGCAGTCATCTTATCCGGCTTTGATCCAATCCGTAGAGAAGTGGCAAGAATTGCCTTGGAGAAGCTGATTCTGGATGGACGTATTCATCCTGCCAGAATTGAAGAAATGGTGGAGAAGGCCCAGAAAGAAGTGGAGGTCATGATCCGTGAAGAAGGAGAAGCTGCACTGATGGAAGTTGGTGTGCATGGAATTCATCCGGAATTGGTACGTTTGTTGGGACGTATGCGTTTCCGTACCAGTTATGGACAAAATGCACTGAAGCACTCCATTGAGGTGGCACATTTATCCGGATTATTGGCATCTGAATTAGGGCTGGATGTCCGCGTTGCCAAACGTGCTGGTCTATTACATGACATTGGTAAGTCTGTTGACCATGAAATGGAAGGTTCTCACATCCAGATTGGTGTGGATTTATGCCGGAAGTATCATGAATCTGCAGTGGTCATCAATGCAGTAGAGGCACATCATGGGGATGTGGAACCGACTTCCCTGATTGCATGTATCGTACAAGCAGCAGACACCATTTCCGCCGCACGTCCTGGTGCGAGACGAGAAACATTAGAAGCTTATACCAACCGTCTGACTCAGTTAGAGTCAATTGCAAACTCCTTCAAGGGAGTTGAAAAATCTTTTGCAATCCAGGCTGGTCGTGAAATCCGTATTATGGTCGTTCCAAATCAGATTAATGATGCGGAGATGGTGATTCTTGCAAGAGACATTGCCAAGCAGATTGAAAGCGACATGGACTACCCTGGACAGATTAAAGTTAACCTGATTCGTGAATCCAGAGTAACAGATTATGCGAAGTAATCTGTGGACAATGGAAAGGCACTTTTGAAAGCACTTTTTGAAATAGACTTTCTATTGTTATAAAATATAAGGTACTGTGGTATGCTGCTGCAGTACCTTTCTCAGTATAACTGAATATGAATGGAGTGAAACGCGATGGAGCATGTAAAAAGAATCAATCGGGAACTGGCTTATACCGGTTCCATTTTAAAAATGTATAAAGACACCATTGAAATGCCGGATGGCAAAACTGCCATATGGGATTTTATCGAACATAAAGGTGCGGCTGCTGTGGTTCCTGTACTGCCAGATGGCAGGATCATCATGGTACGCCAGTATCGAAATGCACTGGATCGCATGACCCTTGAAATTCCGGCAGGAGCCAGAGATTTCAAGGAGGAACCTACCAGAGACTGTGCTGCCAGGGAAGTAGAAGAGGAAACAGGCTATGCAGCTGGCAAACTGGAACTGCTGATCACCCTTCGTACTGCCATTGCGTATTGTGATGAGTTGATTGATGTGTATGTGGCAACCGATTTGGTAAAAACGGAGCAGCATTTAGATGAAGGAGAGTATATTCAGATTGAATACTATACATTGGAGCAGCTTCAGACGATGATTTTTGATGGAACCATTCAGGATGCCAAAACAGTTGCGGCTCTCATGTCTTATGCCATATGGAAAAACCAACAGACATAAATTTATGTTGACAATATTATAGAATTTGTACAAAACATACCCGAAAAAGATGCACACGCATATTCCACAGATGTATTTCATAAAATAAATGATAGACAGGTTGAATCCAATTCCAATCTGTTTTATAATCAAAATAGTCAGAATAGATACATGATACATCTGATGTACCTATCTTGACGGAATGGAGCAGTTTTGCGACGGTTACATTTGGAAGGGACAATCTTTGGTGCATATTTTATCGGAATTGTATTTGGAATTTTGCTTTGCTGGAAACTGCCGGAAGCTTATTGCAGACAATTATCTGTGTATCGTCTGGTATCAGAAGAGCTTTTTTTGCAAACAGGTGATTTTCGGCAACAGTTGATGTTTTGCTTTGCCAGGCGAATGATAATGCTCTGTGTTTTATTTGCCACATATTTCAGCAGTTTTCTTCCTTTGCGTTATATCGCGGCTGCATATATCGGCACGGTATTGTCTGTGTCTGTCTCTGTACTGACGTTATTTTATCAGTCATTTGGGCTTCTTTTTTGTGGAGCAGTTTTTTTACCCCAGAGCCTTTGTTATGGCTGGGTGATTTATGAACTGCTTGCAGGGCAAATGAAGGAAATCCTGCTGCCTCGCATCTTGTTTTTGCGCATGGGGGGTTTTGCAGTAGTGTGGAGTGTAGGAATCTTATTGGAAGTGGTGGTACAGCATCGGCTGCTCCGATTGCTCACTCTGTTTTTTACAGGTCGCTAAGGTACAATAGTGAGCATGTTCTGTTATTCTCTACTGTAGTGCAAAGAACAGGATTCACAAACAGAGAACAAATTAACACAAAAAACAAAAGGGGTTAGTAGAAAGGAATCAAAAATCTTATGAATCAGCATATAGAATCTTATATTACATATTTGCAGGAGACGAAGCATGCTTCTCTCAATACACAGATGGCATATGAACGTGATCTGCGAAAGCTCTCTGCTTACCTGGAAGAGCGTGGCATTACAGACATTCATCAGGTTACTCCAGAACAGTTACAGGAGTACATTTCCTATTTGATTGAAAGTGGAATGGCAACTTCCTCTGTGGCACGTTCTACGGCCGCAATCAAGACTTTTTTTGGCTCACAGGAAGAAAATCCTGCCATTCACTTAAAGGCGCCTAAAATCATTCACAGTGATCTGTCCGTATTGACATCGGAGGAAATTAGTCGTCTACTAAACCAGCCTGCAGGAAACAGTAGCAAAAGCAAACGGGACAAGGCAATGTTAGAAGTGATGTATTCTACCGGTATGCATGTATCAGAGCTGATTTCTCTGCATATGGAAGATGTGCGTGAAGAAAATGCAAATCATTATATTTGCTGTGGGACAGAAGAAAAGAAACGCCAGATTCCATTGCCGGAGCATACATGGCAGGCGCTGGAACAGTATATGACAGAAGTGCGAAGCACCATAGTAGAAGATGAAAACTGTACTTATTTATTTACCAACATCAATGGACAACCTATGAGCCGCCAGGGATTCTGGAAAATCATCAAGCATTACAGTTCAAAAGCAGGAATTGAAAAGGATATTACGCCAAATACATTACGGCATTCTTTTGCTTTCCATCAGTTGCAGGGCGGTATGGATGTCATAGAAGTTCACAAAAGACTTGGACATACCGATATGTCTGTCACACAACAGTATGTGAATCGATTAAAGAAATTGCAGGAACAGCAGGAAACTGCGCAAAAACAAGAATAGCCCCATTATAATAATATAAAATTTTGCATAGCAAAATCAAAAGCAGACAAAAAGATCAAACAAAAGAGAAGTTTTTATACGAATAAAATATAAAAACTTCTCTTTTTCAAATTTATCTAAATTGAATCCAGACTATTTTGGACTTGATACCTGCACTAAGAGCAGACGATAATGATGAAATCACTTTATTAGACACGCTCTGCAATTTCATAAATCAGGCGTTCCGTATCATCCCAACCCAAGCATGGATCCGTGATGGACTTGCCATAAATGTGCTCGCCGCATCCGATCTTCTGATTGCCTGGCTCAATATAACTCTCAATCATCACACCCTTGACAAACTTCTCAATATCAGCTGAATGGGTTCTGCTATGCAGTACCTCTTTCACGATACGAATCTGCTCCTGATACTTCTTACCGGAGTTAGAATGATTTGCATCCACGATACATGCCGGGTTTTGCAGATCACGCTGATTGTACAGATCCAGTAACAAAGACAGATCCTCATAGTGATAGTTTGGAATGGTCTGTCCATGCTTATTGACTGCACCTCTCAAGATGGTATGCGTCAGAGGATTTCCTGTCGTCTGTACTTCCCAACCACGGAAGATGAAATCATGCCCACGCTGTGCCGCTACTACAGAGTTCAGCATCACAGATAAATCTCCACTGGTAGGGTTCTTCATGCCAGCTGGAATATCCATACCACTGACTGTCAGACGATGCTGCTGATTCTCAACCGAACGGGCACCAATTGCCACATAGGAGAGCAGATCGGACAAATAACGCCAGTTCTCCGGATACAGCATTTCGTCAGCAGAAGTCAGACCACATTCCTCCATGACACGCATGTGCATCTTACGGATTGCCAGGATGCCCGCCAGCATGTCTGGTTTCTTCTCAGGATCAGGCTGATGAATCATGCCTTTATAACCTTCTCCAGTGGTACGAGGCTTATTAGTATAAACACGTGGAATAATAATCAGCTTGTCCTTTACCTTTTCATTGACCTTACTCAGTCTGGAAGTATAATCACAGACAGAATCCTCGTTGTCTGCGGAACACGGACCAACAATGACTAAAAATTTATCGCTTTCTCCGGTAAATACTTTTTTGATTTCTTCGTCTCTGGCAACTTTCAAGGCAGCCAACTCATCGCTCACTGGGAACTGTTCCCTGATTTCTGCCGGAGTAGGCAGTTTTTTTACAAATGTGAAACCCATTTTGTTTTCTCCTTTCCTTTGCTGATGCAATTCTTTACAGTGCTAAAGTGCACGTGTAAATAACAAATTAATCATATAAAATTTTTCTATATTTGTCAAGGAGAATATGAAGAAATTTTAAATACCTATCAATTGAATGTGATCTGATCATCACACATTTTTTTACAAAATGATTTACAAAATACTAAAAAGAATGTAAAATAGTAGTGATATATCAGTATTGGAGCAATTGGAGGATTGATATGAGTAATAGAACTGCAACCATCACAAGAACCACAAAAGAAACAGACATTCGCATCCATCTTGACTTAGATGGCCAGGGAAAGCAGGACATTGCAACCGGCATTGGTTTTTTTGATCATATGCTCACCGGGTTTTCCAGACATGGCTTTTTTGACCTGGAAGTATCCTGTAAAGGAGATCTGGAAGTAGACTGCCATCACAGTATCGAAGATACCGGTATCGTACTGGGACAGGCCATCAAAGAAGCAGCAGGAGAAAAGAAGGGCATTCGCCGTTATGGATATTGCATTCTTCCTATGGACGAAACTCTTGTGCTCTGTGCGGTAGATTTGTCGGGTCGTCCCTATCTGGTATTTGATGCATCCTTTCAAAGTGAGCGGGTAGGAGATATGGATACCGAAATGGCGAAGGAATTCTTCTATGCCGTATCTTACAGTGCTGGCATGAATTTGCACATAAAAGTTTTACACGGCGAGAACAGCCATCATATTCTGGAAGCCATGTTCAAAGCCTTCGGCAAAGCATTGGATATGGCGACTTCTTATGATGAGCGGATTGTAGATGTGCTGTCTACCAAAGGAAGCTTATAAGGACGGTCAAATCGTAAATCACACATAACCGATTAAGACGGTTCTTCTACAGCTGTTTTTTCTTCCGCATACCGGCTGATCCACTGTTCCAGATAGATTTTATGTACCACAGCCGTAATGGTGTTTTTCAGGATACTCCGTTCCTCAGAAAGAACATTCTGGGAGTCAGAAACAGGTTCCGTGGAAGAAGAGGACCAAATCTGGTGCTCTGGCGCAGACAGTCCAAAGACCTGACGGACTGCGGATTCCAGCTCTTCACAAAAATAATGATAGGCAGCTGCACTGTCGTATCGTTCTCTGCAAATGGTCAATAACACGCGAATGTGTTCCAGAGAAAGGACGGATTTGGTGACAGCAATAAAAATCAAGGTGGCAATCTGTTCCCGGTTGTACTGCTTGCGGACAGGATTTGCCACCAGTTTCTTTTTTACATAATTACTTGCCATAGAACTGGTGATGGCCCCTTCCTGCAATGGCCGCAGATAGTCTGTGATATAACTGACGGTCTGCTCCAAATATAGCCCTACATTGGGAATGTCCTCATAGCGGGGCAGATGAAATGCGGACATTTTTTTTGCAATGGTTTCTCTAATCTGTGCTTCCATATTGTTTGACTCTTATAACTGTTCCTTGTTCTCACAGTTACTTCCTTTCTCTATCATACTAACCTGATTATATAGAAAAACTCATCGCAAGTCAACAATATCCTATGATGAGTTTTTCAAAAACTTATAAAAAGTTATCTTACACCACTTGACAAAGTTTTTTGTAGTGGTATATTATAACACATATAAAGTTTTTCAAAAACCGATGATAGGGGGAATGAGATATGACATTTACAATTAGAGAACCAGGAAGTGCGTTGACTCATTTGGCAGGTGCAGTTTTAGCAGTGATTGCTGCATTTCCATTGCTGATCAAATCCGCACTGACAGGAGACAAAGATGTTGTGTTAGGAATGGGAATCTTTATTTGCAGTATGATATTACTGTATTCTGCCAGTACGCTGTATCACAGTGTAACCGTCAGAACAAGTGCAATGCGCATCTTCCGAAAAATTGACCATATGATGATTTTTGTGTTGATCGCAGGCTCCTATACACCGATTTGTATGCTGGTGCTGGGAGGTCGAAAGGGACATATCCTGCTTACAGTCATTTGGGGGCTTGCGTTGTTTGGGATGGCAGTAAAGGCACTTTGGATTACTTGTCCTAAGTGGTTTTCTTCTGTGATCTATATTGCAATGGGATGGACTTGCATCTTTGTATTCAAGGATCTCCTGCATCTACTTCCAACAGGCGCATTTGGATGGCTTCTGGCAGGTGGTATTGTTTATACAGTAGGCGGCGTCATTTATGCCTTGAAACTGCCATTATTCCCACAGAAGCAATATTTTGGCAATCACGAATTGTTCCACTTGTTTGTTGTAGGTGGAAGCATCTGTCATTTTATCTGTATGTATCATTATCTGGTGTAATGTATGACAACGCCGTCTCTGTACCTTTCACAGCGGCGGTGTTTTTATATGTTTTTGCCATTTTTCAGACGATTAGACTTAGAAAAATAATACTTTTCAACAACAAAAATTTGTAGTACAATAGAAATAATCCATTTAGGAAGCTGTGGGAGAGTGTGTTCGTCTCAGAACAAAACAGCTTTCCTATCAATTTGAGAAACGGAGGATTTTTGCTATGAATGGAAATATTATTGTAACAATCGGACGTGAGTGTGGCAGCCAGGGTCGTGTCATTGGTCAGTTACTGGCTGAAAAGTTAGGGGTAAAGTGTTATGACAAAGAGTTGCTGACTGTAGCAGCGCAAAACAGCGGCATGTGTGAGGAAGTATTTGAAATGCATGATGAAAAGCCTACCAGAAGCTTTTTGTATTCTCTGGCTTCTGAAAATTATGCCATGGGATTTGCTTCCGGCTATCTGGATATGCCCCTGAACCACAAGGTCTTTCTGGCACAGTTCAATACCATCAAGTCACTGGCTGCTCAGGAGTCTTGTGTGATTGTTGGGCGTTGTGCAGATTATGCGCTGGCAGATGATCCAGAGACTACCAGCATCTTTATTACCGCAAATATGGAAGATAAGATCAAGTATATTTGCGAAAACTATGGAAAAACACCGGAAAAAGCACCGGATGTCATTCGTAAAAACGACAAGCAGCGTTCCAGCTATTATAATTATTTCACCAATAAGAAATGGGGCGATTCCAGAGGATACGATCTCTGTATCAACAGAAGCATTCTGGGAATCGAAGGAACAGTAGATCTGATCTACAATTTCCTGAAAGCACGTTACGGCAACTAATCAAAAGGAGTTACACCACCATGGAAGAGACACGTGTTGTCACCGAATCTGAATGGAAAATATTGCAGCAGCTCTGGCAGCATGAACCATTGACCATTATGCAGTTGACACATGCTCTGGAGCAGGAGACTGGTTGGAGCAAACATACGATCATTTCTTTTCTGAATCGTATGGAAGAGAAGGATTATGTTTTTTATCAGGATAGTGGGAAGGCACGGCAGTATTATTCGCTGATTGACTATCAGACTGCCTTAGAGCAGGAAATTGGTGCATTGAGACGAAAAACCGCACTACATACACCTGTAAAGACACTTGCACTCATATTGCAATCCTATCAACTATCTGTTAAAGATTGCCAGACATTGATACAGGTGTTGGAGGAAATGCAAAAAGCCGAGCAGAAGTAGACATAACACTTGAAGTACTGCAAGCTATATGTTATTATGTAAATGTATTGGGAATAACAGGAAAGGAGTTTGCCATGGAGGAAAATAGCGTGAGTGTATTTAAAAGTTACTTACGAAGATTGCTTCAAGACTTAAAAGATTTAAAAGAAGCCTTGAAAGAAAAAGAATACGAAAAAGCGGAAAAGATGGTAGATAAATTGATAGATGATACTCAGAGTGGTATAGAAGATAATTAGCATCTATGATAAACTACACAAAAGAAGGGGCGACACTCCAAAACTTCCTGTTGGTCGCCCCCACTTTTTTGTGTAACAGAAATTTTCTTTTCTGATGGCAGAACACTTCATTCCATATGTATCTGACACCTGGTATCATCAATGCAGAATGGGAGACTGTACCACGGGTCGGAACAAACTCACCACACGTCCTAAAATCTCTACATGATCAGTAATAATTGGTTCCAATGCATCATTTTCCGGTTGCAGACGATAATGACCATTTTCCTTATAAAAAGTCTTTACGGTAGCAGAATCTTCTAACAATGCCACTACAATTTCTCCGTTGGACGCAGTATTGCATTTCTCAATCAACAGTCGATCTCCATGGTAAATTCCTGCATTGATCATACTGTCACCCTTTACTTCCAATACAAATATTTCCTTCCCCACAGGCAGATATTCCGCTGCGATAGGAAAGTAGTTCTCTACATTCTGAACTGCCAAAATGGGTTCTCCGGCAGCCACACGACCTACTACTGGCAGATTCACGATCTCAGTACGCATCATATGAAACTCATCATCCAAAATCTCAATGGCACGTGGTTTGGTAGGGTCACGGCGAATATATCCATTTTTCTCTAAAGATTCCAAATGGGAATGCACAGAAGAAGTAGACTTTAGATGCACTGCCTCGCAAATCTCACGAACTGCCGGTGGATACCCTTTATTGATAATCTGACTCTTCAAATAATCTAAAATTTCCTGTTGCTTTGCTGTAATCTTGCCATATGCCATAGAACCATACCTCCAACGTTACTTGCTCGTAACTGTTCAGTACCTTCGCAAATAACGGTAGCCAAATAGTTACACTTGATTTTATTTTATCATAAATGAAGTGAAAACGCAAACAAATGTTCAAGAAAGTTTGTTCGATTTTGTAAGAAAAGAATTCTGCAAACGTAGAATTCTTGCGCCTTACACAAAAAAACGGTTGACAAACATGTGTTCGTGTTGTAAGATAAAAACAGATGTTCGGAACATGTGTTCGATTTTTGTTCACATTCTTTCGTATGAACCAAGTGGAATATTGCAGATGAGGCAACCAGTGTCCTGTCTATTGATACAGGAGAAAGTGAGGATTGTATGAATACAACAGCACAGAGCAGAGAGAGTAGAAACAGAAGAGCAGCGTCGGCTGCCAGAAAGAGGCATCAGACATATATTTGCAGATTTGGCATACTTTTGGCTACAGTCATTCTATTATTTGTATTGGGGGTCCGTTTTCTGGGAACCACCGCACAGGCAGATGAGATTCCAAGTGGACGTGAGAAATACTATACCAGCATTTTGATTCAGCCAGGAGATACCCTATGGACCATAGCAGAACAGTATGTCAGTCCGGAATACGACAGTGTACAGTCTTATGTGAATGAATTAAAGTTTATGAACGGTATGACAGGCTCTACCATTTATGCAGGAAATTACTTGACGATTGCATATTATAGATAAATTGACCATACATATTTAGACTGAACTCATTTTTATTGTTTATAACAGAAACTGTTTTATTATAGTGCAACCCCGCAGATTCTGTTGTATAGCAGGCTTATGGACGGTTTTTTCGATTTTGAAGCACCGGAAATGAGTCTGTTTTTTGATTATTTTTTGTAAAAATCAAATGAAAATTGTTGCAAAAACCTTGCCAAATAGACAGAATTAGGCTATAATATTTCTATAGATAACTATTCGCAAAACTCAAGTTTAACGAAGAATTATTTTAAAAAACATCCAATACACACGCTATGGAGTTGAAACACTTTTATGGACTTACAGAAATTATACAGTTATACCCGACGTGCCATTCAGCAATATGATCTGATTCAGGCACATGACCGGATTGCCATTGGTATTTCCGGCGGCAAGGACAGTCTGACTCTTTTGTACGCTCTGGCAGGTCTGCGCCGATTTTATCCAATGCCTTTTGAACTGGAAGCCATCACCGTGGATCTGGGCTTTGGCATGGACTTTACAGAGGTTTCTGACCTGTGTCACACACTGGATGTGCATTACACCATTGTACAGACGGAAATCGCCCAGATTGTCTCTGAACGTGCCACAGACAGTTATTCCTGCAGCCTTTGTGCCAAATTGCGCAAAGGTGCCTTGAATCAGCAGGCGCAGGCGCTGCATTGTAATAAGATTGCCTACGCCCATCATATGGATGATGTGGTAGACACTTTCATTCTCAGTCTGAATTATGAAAGCCGCCTATACAGCTTTTCACCATATACCTATCTGGAACAAACCGGTCTGACACTGATTCGTCCGTTAATCTTGATTCCAGAATATGAAATATTAAGTTTTGCTAAAAAATATCAACTTCCCATTGTGGAAAATCTCTGTCCGGCAGACGAGGCAACCACCCGTACCCATGCCCATACTTTTTTAGAGGAATTGTATCGCAAAGATCCCACTCTGCGCAAACACTTATTCACTGCCATCAAAAGCAGTGACATCCAGGACTGGCAGATTGCCAGAAACCGTTCGAAAACCCTAAAGAGTCCTACACACTCTCACAAACAGCCAGGAGGTTACGATGAGTAAATTACCTTATCACAAACAAATTGATATTGAATCTACCCAGAAATTGCGGGAGATGCTCTCTTCTCTCCCACCCTATGCCAAGGACTTTTTCCGGGGAATTGAGCAGCGCACTTCCTCCCGTACCCGCATTGCGTATGCCTATGATTTGACCGTGTTTTTTCAGTTTTTGCAGGAACAAAATCCGGCACTCCGGGAAAAACCTGTGACGGAAATCACTCTTCAGGAACTAGAGCAGGTTACGCCGAAAGATCTGGAAGAATATATGGAGTATTTGAAATATTACGACGGATCAGGAGATTTTTATCACTACAACCAGGCCCAGGGGATCAAACGGAAAATTTCTTCTGTCCGCTCCTTCTACCGATATTTTTATGAAAAGCTGGATATTGAAAAGAACCCTGCCTCTCTGGTGAGTCTGCCCAAAATTCACAGCAAGCAGATTGTCAGATTAGATGTCAATGAAATTGCAGAACTGTTAGATACCGTAGAAAGCGGTGAAAATCTCACTCCCCGCCAGAAGAAATACCACGAAAAAACAAAGGTACGGGATCTTGCCATTATGACCCTGCTTCTTGGCACCGGAATCCGTGTCTCGGAATGTGTAGGACTGGATTTACAGGACATAGATTTTGACAACGGAGGCATCCGCATTCACCGAAAAGGCGGAAAAGAAGTGATGGTATACTTTGGAGAAGAGGTAGAACAGGCACTGTTAGATTACCTGGAAGAACGAATGCTCCTCATTCCAGCCACCGAACAGGATGAAAATGCCTTGTTTCTTTCTATGCAAAAAAAGCGTATCCGTGTCCGCAGTGTGGAAAACATGGTACACAAATACGCTTCTATCGTAACTTCTGTCAAAAACATTACCCCTCATAAGCTACGCAGCACCTACGGCACACAGCTTTATCAGGAAACCGGAGACATTTATCTTGTGGCAGATGTGCTGGGACACAGTGATGTGAATACAACCAGAAAGCACTATGCAGCCATCGAAGATGACCGCAGACGAAGTGCCCGGAATAAAGTACGGCTGCGTGAGCCGTAAAGATCAGGCAGGATTCCCCCATTCTGTGTATTTGGTTACACCTTGCCGGCGTGCTGCCATTCCATATGGATATGTGCATTATTTTTGAAGAGTCTCGTTCATACTGCCAGTTCGATACCCCAACAGATCCATGGTCACGTAGGTGAAACCATATTCTTTATATTTGGCCGCAATTTCCTCACGATGTTCCAGAATCACCGGAAAATCCTGTGGCAGCACTTCGATTCTGGCAATCATTCCATGGATTCGTACTCTCACCTGTCGAAGTCCCAGATCCAGCAGTAACTGCTCTGCTTTGTCTACCATACCCAGCTTCTGTTCATTGATGGTCTCCCCGTAAACGAACCGGGAGGAAAGACAGGCAAAGGACTGTTTATTCCAGGTAGGCAGTCCCAGTTCTTTTGACAGGGCGCGAATCTCCTCTTTGTACAGACCAGCAGCCCGAAGGGGACTATCTACCTGTAATTCTTGAACAGCGATCAATCCCGGACGATAATCTCCATTGTCATCCATATTAGAGCCTTCTGCCACATGGGCAATGCCCTGTTCTTTGGCAATGGCCCAGATTTTCTCAAACAATTCATGCTTACATAAGTAACAACGGTTCACTGGATTCTGTCGGAATCCCTCGATGTCCAGTTCTTCAGACTGACAAATGATATGGGGAATTCCCTGCTCTTCACAGAACTTTTTTGCTTCATTTAATTCCCGAGCGGGAAAGGAACAGGACTGTGCCGTGATGGCAATCACCCGATCTCCCAATACGTCATGGGCAGTCTTTAATAAAAATGTAGAATCCACACCGCCAGAAAACGCCACCGCAACACTTCCCATGTTGCGCAGATTTTCTTTCAATGTGTCATATTTTTGCTGAATAGATGACATCATCATCCTTCCTTTCTTTTTCGCTTGTATCCATTACTGCACGATCTTTACATCCATATGGTCATATGCCATGTTGATGTCCTGCTTCTTGAATTCTCTGTATACAGAATCCATCAAACCAAAGTATCCATCCCAGTAATCTGCGGTCTTCAGCCATGCCCGCACCACATATTCGATACGGCTTTCCTTAAATGCGTTGATGGCAACGAATGGTGCCGGATCCTGCAAGAATACCGGCAGATTGCCAATGGCCGTATAAATTGCTTTCTTTACCTTCTCTGCATCATCTTCGTAAGATGCCGTCACAATCATATCCACACGCCGCAGTGGTTCTGTGGTATAGTTTGTAATCTTAGAGGCAGAAATATCACTGTTTGGAATATGCACGATTTTGTTATCAATGGTTTCCACTTTTGTATAAATAAACCCAATGGAACGTACCGTACCTAACACTGCACCTGTCTCAATAAAATCGCCTACCGCAAAAGGCTTTGCAACCAGCAGCTGTAATCCTCCCGCACAGTTGGTGAGAAAACTCTGAATCGCCAGAGAAAACGCCAGACCAACTACGCTGAAAACAGCAACCAGAGAAGTAATGGGAATCCCCACACTGTCAATGATGATCAGTGCAATCAACACATACAGCACGATTTTCACCGCTGTGTGGATCACAGAAACCAGTTTCCGATCCAAAGCAGTACGATCCAAAGCTTTCTTTAGCAGGCTCAAAATGACACGTGCCACAATATAGCAGATTACAAATGTGATCACAGCCTGCAAAATACTGGCAACTGAAAAATCACCGATTTTTAAATCTGCAAGAGATTGCAGGGTTTCTGTCAAAGAAATATCAAACTGTCTCATAAATAACCTCTGTTCTATGTTTTTTCAAATCCTGCAACTGTTTCGTACCCTCACAGTTACAGGCAAAAATTTTGCATAAGACTACTCTCACAGTGAAAGCATCGGCATAAAATCCTCCGTGTCATAGCACAAAAATCCGCCACTTTTGGCGGCCACTTTTGCAAAACATTTTTGAATCAAAGGCAAATCGGTATCCAAAGCTGTAATGGAATACACCGATTCTACATGGTAAGATTCCAAAAATGCTTGATCTTCCTCTGAAAATGCATGTTTCAACATCTGTTCAATATCAATGGAATGTCCAAACTCTGTAATCCATTCAATAATCTGAAATTCTTCCCAAAGTTCTGTCTTCTGACCAAATTCTTTGGACAAAATTGTGCTGATCTCACGAGCTGTAACAGGCTGCTCAGCCATATAAAACAATGCCACTTCCGCAGATACATTTTCCCGGGCAGCATTCTCCGTCACCTGGGGTTTCACCTGCGGCACACCTCTTGGGGGAAGTTTTGGTTTTGCGAATTGATTTTTCTTCATCATTCAGCCTCCAATCAAATTCAAATTTTTTGTAACGAAAATGCAATCAGAACCAACAAAAACACTACATTCACTGCCGTAAACCATAAGAGATATTTTCCTTTGTCACTCCCGCTTAACTTTGCGTAAAATTTGTATGTGATCAAACTGGCCATGGATGCAATCAGTGTTCCCAGACCTCCCAGATTGGTACCAATCACCAGTTCCTTTCCCGCATCTGTAAATTGTGCAAGCAAAACCGCTGCCGGCACATTACTGATGATCTGGGATGCAAGCACTGCAGTCAATACCTCTCTTCCCTCTAAGCTGTTTGCAAAAAAATCACGAACACTCTGCACTTGTCCCATATTTCCAACAAACACAAAGAAAAACAAAAAGGTCAAAAGCAGTGCGTAGTCCACCTTTCCAAAGAGATGCCAGTCCACTCCACCAATGACAACCAATGTCACCACCAGAAGGATTCTCACATCCAACAGGCGCGCCACAGAAAGAACACTCAGTCCAAACAACAGAATGTATATCACTAGTTTTCTGTTGTCGATTTTCATGTTTCTCTCTGATGTTTTTTTCTTTTCATGATGGACCGGATGGGTTCCTTTCCCCCAGATGATACTTGTCAGCAAAAGCAATATCAACGACAGTATCGTATAGGGTGCCATCAGAGTCAAAAACTCTCTCAAGCCAAAACCATAAGTTGCATACAAAAACAAGTTCTGGGGATTGCCAAATGGAGTCAGCATACTCCCTAAATTGGCTGCCAGTGTCTCCAGGAGCAAGATCCGCATCAGTGCCCCGGATGCTGTGGCTCCAAACACCATGATGGTAAAGGGCACCACCGTCACCAAAGTCACATCATTTGTCAAAAACATACTTAAGAAAAAGGAAAGTCCGCAGAGTAAGACCATGAGTCCCCTGAGAGAATGCACCTTATGAAGCAACCAGCCGCAAAGCACATCAAACACACCAATCTGCTGCATGCCCGCCACTACACTCATCAGACAGAAGAGCAGTATCAGCACATTGAAATTGACATATTCCAAATATGCGGCGGAAGGTGGTACCAGAAAACAGGACAACAATGCCAGCACACCGGCAATCACTTGTACTGTTTCTTTTTTACAATATGCAATCACTTTTCCTTTCATCAAGCCGTACCGCCCTTTTCTTCCTGTTTCACGCTCTGTTTGTTACGCTTCTTCCTCATCCAGGGACTCTACAGAAACCTGCTTGCCATCACTCCAGATTCGTTCCAGATCATAGAACAGACGGTCATCCTGATTAAAAATATGAATGATCACATCATTATAATCCAACAATACCCAGTTGGCAGTCTGGTATCCCTCAATCTGTCTGTAATCGTAACCTTTGCGTCCCAGCACTTCTACGATATTATCTGCGATAGAGTGAATCTGATTCTGGTTGCTTCCGCTTGCAATGATAAAATAATCTGCAATGACAGAAACTCCCTGAATATTGATGATGCGAATATCTTCCCCTTTTTTGTCATCGATGGCCTGATATGCCAATCGTGCAAGTTCTTTTGCCTGTGTCATACAAGTTCTCCTATTCCTTTATAATATTCATAAGCTGCTACTGTAGTTTCATCCAATGCATCCTGACGTTTGCCTACATAAGCAAGTGTCCCTGCCAGCACTGCACCTACTGCAGTCTTCAAATCGGTAAATGCCAATGTGCGAATTTCCTCTAAATTCGGTGCACGATCCCGATCCGGTTCGATGTAGTCTGCAATAAATACAATTTCTTCTAGCAACGTCATCTCCGGTCTGCCCGTAGTATGCCATGTAATGGCGCCCAAAATCTCCTCATCTGTGATACCGTATTTCTGTCTGGCATAATAGGCTCCCAGTTTTGCATGAAGCAGGGAAGGATTTTTCCGTTCTGCATCGGAAATGGGCAGATGATGTTTTTCGCATTTTTGCAGTTTCTCTTCATCCGGGATACACTTTGCGCAGTCATGGAGCAATCCGGCCACTTCTGCTTTTTGGATATCTGCCCCATACCGCATGGCCAGGCAGGCAGCCGTATAGGCCACCCCTAGTGTATGTTCATACCGGGCCGTATCTAATTTCTTCTTCAGTTTTTTTCTGATCTCAATCTGCTTTTCATCCATTGTCCTGCTCCCTTTCTGCATTCTGTATCACCGGCAGATACAATCCGTTCTGCTGAATATAAGAAAGTACCCGCTGATCCACCCAGTCTGACATATCTTTTCCCTGCCTGATTCCTTCCCGAATCGCGCTGGAAGAAATGGGAATTTCCGGAACATCCATCAGCCGGATGTCAGCCTGATACTTTTTCTGTAAAAACTGCATAGTCGCCAGCAGAGAGGCTTCCGTCTGTGTATTTCGTCTGGCAGCCAGGATCACTGCATGATGGAAAATGATTTCCGGATGATACCACTGATCCATATAGTCCAGCGAATCTGCCCCTACAATATAGTAATATCGATTGTCCGGATAGGTGCTGCATAACATCTGTAATGTATCGGCAGTATAGGTATTCCCCTTACGTTGTAATTCAATTTCTGACAGTTCCAGTCCCTCATGATCACAGATGGCAAGAGCCGTCATGGCAGCACGGTGGGCACCCTCCGTCACAGTACGGGAACCATTCTTATAGGCCGGTACACCTGTGGGCATAAACCAAACACGATCCAATGAAAACTGGGTCTTCGCAGCAGTTCCCAACATCACATGTCCAATATGAATGGGATCAAATGTCCCTCCCATAATTCCAATCCGGTTCATACGCTCCTCCTTTGTGATTGAGACAGATTCCATTTCCAATGTTTGCCATCTCTTTATCTGGGCATCTGGTATCTGCGTTTTTCCGGGTCCTTGTGGGGACGATATAACACGATCTTCTTCCCGATTACCTGTACCACATCCGCACGGGTTCTGCCTGCTATCGCATCTGCAATGTAATGTACATCATCGGTACAATTTTGTAGTACATTTAACTTGATCAATTCTCTTGCCTCAAGCGCTTCACTGACTGCCTCTGTCAGTTCCGGTGTCACACTGGCTTTGCCAATGTGTAAAATCGGTTCCATGGTCATTGCCTGGGAACGCAGATAAGCTCTTTCTTTGCTTGTCATGATTTCTACTCCTTATAATAATCAAATGCCAATCCATACATACGTACGGTATCTCCCTCTTCAATTCCGGCAGCTTCTAAATCATCCAGAATACCGCTGGTCTTTAAGAACTGCTGGAAGAACGCAAAACCACGCTCTGTATCCAGATTGGTATACCCTAACATTTTCTCGATCCGCGGTCCTTCCACTGTATACTCATGGTCGCCAGTATGTTCTACCGTATAAGGCAGATTTGCATTGGAATTGACCGTATATTCAAATTCTTTCTCAAATACAATCGGTTCCGGATCTACTGTTTTTAAAAGATCTCTCACATAATATAACAGTTCTTTTACCCCATCTCCTGTGGCAGCAGAAATAGGGAAGATGGGAATGTCGGTTCCATATTCCTCACGAATCAACTGTACCATTTCTTCTCTGTCTTCTTCCGGCAGCGTGTCCATCTTATTGGCCGCAATCACCTGGGGACGCTTCATCAGATCCGGATTATATGCCTCCAATTCCCCATTGATGGCACGGATATCTTCCACCGGATCCCGTCCTTCCACACCGGCACCGTCAATGATATGAATCAACACTTTGGTGCGCTCAATGTGACGCAAAAACTCATGTCCCAGACCTACCCCCTGAGAGGCGCCCTCGATCAGTCCCGGAATATCTGCGATGACAAAACCGCCTCCCTCTAAGTCTACCACACCCAAATTCGGTGTGAGGGTAGTAAAATGATAATTGGCAATCTTTGGTCTGGCATTGGTCACCCTGGAAAGAAACGTGGACTTTCCTACATTTGGAAAACCGATCAATCCCACATCTGCAATGACCTTTAATTCCAAATACACCCACAATTCCTGGGAAGGCTGTCCCGGCTGGGCATATTTAGGGGCCTGCATGGTAGGAGTGGCAAAATTCATATTGCCCAAGCCACCTCTGCCACCTTTCAAGATCACTTCACGATCATTGCCTCTGGACATATCGGTGATCACCTTGCCACTTTCTGCATCATAGACTACGGTTCCTTCCGGCACTTTGATCACCAAATCTTTTCCATTGGCACCATGACAACGTCTCTTTCCGCCTTCTTCACCATTTTCCGCAACATATTTTCTCACATGACGAAAATCATATAATGTATTCAGTCCCTTGTCCACTTCGAATATAATGTCACCGCCACGGCCGCCGTCACCGCCGTCCGGACCGCCATCCGGCACAAACAGTTCTCTCCTGAAGCTGACATGTCCGTCGCCGCCCTTGCCGGATTTGATAAATATTTTGGCTCTGTCTGCAAACATATTTTACCATACCTTTCCTCTATATTCAAAAAGAAATTCCATTCAGAAAAAAGAAAGCGGCTTTAAAAACCGTGTTCTAAAGCCGCTCCATAAGGAATTTTCAATACTTATTTCTCTACAGGGTATACAGAAGCCTGCTTCTTATCTCTGCCCTTTCTTTCAAAACGAAGTACACCATCTACCTTAGCAAATAATGTATCATCGCCGCCCAGTCCTACATTCACACCTGGATGAATGTGAGTACCACGCTGTCTGTAAAGAATGTTACCAGCCTTTACGAACTGACCATCTGCTCTCTTTGCGCCTAATCTCTTAGACTCAGAATCTCTTCCGTTCTTAGTAGAACCAACACCCTTTTTATGAGCGAATAACTGAAGATTCATGCTTAACATAGTTACACCTCCTCGAATCTAATCTGAATAAACTGACTGCCATAGGACTCTTCTATCTGCACCAAACCAAGTGCCAGAGAATCCAAAAGCAGTTTTGATTCCACGCTGACTGACTTTACCATAAGCTTGAGGTATCCGGTTTCTTCTTCACATTCTGTTTCAAACTCATCTTCCGTAAGCCGTTCGATGGAATTGATACAATTGATGGAAAGCGCAGACACCGAAGCACAGATGATATCGTACCCGCTTTCTGCATATCCGGCATGTCCCTCAATCTCGAAGCCACAGTTCTGTTGTTTGGAATCCTGATAAATTGTGACTGTGATCATAGCAATTAAGCGTTGATCTTTTCAATCTTTACTTCAGTATAAGTCTGTCTGTGACCGTTCTTCTTGTGATATCCGGTCTTTCTCTTATACTTGTAAACGATAACCTTGTCACCCTTTACATCCCCAACGACAGATGCGGATACGGTTGCACCAGCTACAGTTGGTGTACCAACGACTAACTCACCGTTGTTTACTGCAAGAACATCCTCGAATGTATAAGCAGAACCTGCCTCAACACCAAGCTTTTCTACTCTAATGATATCGCCTTCGGAAACTTTGTACTGCTTACCACCTGTTGCAATAATTGCGTACATAATGGCACCTCCTCTGAATCATTACTCGCCAAATCGGTACATATTACTATGTTTGAAACCTGATTGAGCGGCACACTCATTAAATATACTCTTTCTCTCCCGTAAAGTCAAGCTTTTTCTAAATTTTTTGGATGAATTCCAAACCTGAGAAAATACACACTTGACACAATCAAGTGCCACTGGACATTTTCACTTATTCTAACATTCTTGGAGATGGAAAATACACGCAAATTGCCTTGGACTGGATCTTCTCCAATGCCACATATGGATTGTTCCACATCCTCGAATCCGCAGAATGATTCCGATTGTCTCCCAGCATAAAATAATGTCCCTCCGGTACTTCATAAGGGCCATATGTACCATATGGTGTTTCGTTCAAATACGGCTCATCCAAAGGCTCTGTGGCATCATCTATGTACACTTTTCCATCAATGATGTTGACGGTTTCTCCAGGTAATCCAATGATCCGCTTGATATACATCTCTTCCTCATTATCCGGCCAGGCAAACACCACAATGTCTCCTCTTTCCGGCAAAGAATTCAGATATGCCAGACGATTGCCAAATAAACGGTCATTTGGCATAATGGTAGACTCCATAGAGCCTGTTGGCACTTTGATACTGGCAATAATAAACCGATTGATAAACAGTCCGATGGCAAGTGCCACCGCAAATGTAATGACATAACTCATCACTTCTTTGAAAATGGTTTTCTTCCTTTCCTGATCCATAACATCCCTCTATTGCTTCCCTCATAAACATTTTTGGAATATTCCCACATCCATAAAAACTGCAGCATCCCGAAAATGATACTGCAGTTTTTGGAACTTAATCATATCCCGTGTATTATCATAATACAATTCTACAAAAAGGTCAAATATTTTCTGCTTATTTTTTTTCTACAGACTTCTTTTGCCCGATCAGCTCATACAATTTTTGTAACGCCTCATGAATCCCGCCAGTTTCATAAATTAGCCCCTTTTGCACCGCATCTTCTCCCACCAGAATAGTTCCCAGATCTTTTGTCATCTCTCCGGTTTCCAACATCATTTTTTCCATCTGCTCCTGACTGACACCGGAATGTGCAGCCACAAAACCGGTAATTCGATTTTGCAGTCTGGTAAAATACTCATAGGTTTGCGGCGCACCAATGATCATTCCGTTCATTCGCACCGGATGAATCAACATGGCACCGGAAGGTACAATGAATGAATAATTTGTACTTACCGCCAGCGGCACTCCAATGGAATGACAGCCTCCCAGTACAAGGGACACACTGGGTACACTCAATGATGCAATCATTTCTGCAATGGCAAGCCCTGCCTCAATATCCCCACCTACCGTATTCAGCAGCATCAGCAGTCCATCCATTTCCTGACTATCTTCCAATGCAGCCAATTGCGGAAGTACATGTTCATATTTCGTAGACTTTACACCAGAGCCAAGGCATTCATGCCCCTCGATCTCTCCAATGACAGAAAGCAGATGAATTCTGTAATGCTGTCTGTTTTCTTCTAAAGTCATCTGTCCGTCATCTCCGGTCTGCTGTCCCCGTTCCTGTTCTGATGCCATGGCACACACCTCCCACTCCATTTCACAACCAGTTTTTCTGTGCTGTATTGTGCTAATGAAAAGAAGGCCATCACCTTTCATGTGGATCCATGTTGAGACAACCTTCTTTTCTATCTCAAAGGGAGTATCAATCTCCCTTCAAGCAGTGTGTGCAGTTTTTAAAAAAATATTACGCCTATACAAAAATAGATTCCGCATAACGAACCGTTGCCATGGCATCTTTTGCATAACAGTCTGCGCCAATCTCATCTGCATATTCCTGTGTCAGCACCGCGCCGCCTACTACAATTTTTGTATCCGGTTTGTGTGCATGAAGCTGCTTAATGGTTTCTTCCATGCTGACCACAGTGGTGGTCATCAACGCGCTCAAACCTACCAGCTGGATATTCCGGTCAATGGCAGTTTCCACGATCAGTTCCGGAGGCACATCTTTTCCCAGATCGATCACATCATACCCATAATTTTCCAACAGTACCTTTACGATATTTTTTCCAATGTCGTGAATATCGCCTTTTACTGTGGCCAGAATGATGGCACCCTTCTTTTCCTCATTTCCTTTACCGGAGGCATTGAGGATCTTACGAATGACTGCAAAAGCTGCTTTGGCCGCATCCGCGCTCATCAGCAGCTGGGGAAGAAAGACGGTGCCTTTTTCAAACCCTTTTCCCACCTTATCCAGTGCCGGAATCATCTCTTCGTTGATGATATCCAGAGAATCCCTTGTCTTTAACAGTTCTTCCGTGACTTCCTCTGCACTTTCCTTTAATCCTCTTTCAATGCATTCTCCCAATGTTCTGCTACCACCTGCAGCTGCCTGTGCCGGTGCTGTCCCACCGGAAGTTCCCGGCGCTGCATTGTATACAGGAGCCGAAGTGCCTGCATACTTGGCAGTAAAAGACTGGCAGTTTTCATCCTGACCGGATAGTGTCAAATAGGCGTCATAGGCCTGCATCATGGCATCTGAACTTGGATTCATGATGGCAGCACTCAGACCATTGTGCAGTGCCATGCCAAAGAAGGAGGCGTTGATAATATCACGTCTGGGCAATCCAAAAGAGATATTGGACACGCCCAATATGGAACAGCCGTGAAGTTCATCCCGAATCCGGCGGATGGTTTCCAAAGTGGCAATGGCCGCTTCCGTATCGGAACTGACGGTCATCGCCAGACCATCAAATACAAAATCCCGAATGGTCAGTCCGTATTTGGCACCTTCTGCCAGCAACTTTCTGGCAATGGCAATTCTGCCGTCTGCTGTTTCCGGAATGCCGGCCTCATCTAACAGAAGCGCAACCACCACACCGCCATACTTTTGTACCAGTGGAAAGATCATATCCATAGATTCCTGCTTGCCATTGACAGAATTGATCAATGGTTTTCCATTGTATCGTCTCAGTGCGGATTCCATTGCCTCTGCACTGGATGTATCAATCTGCAGCGGCAGATCTAAGATGCTTTGCAGCTGTGTCACTGCCGCAGTCAGCATCGCAGTCTCATCAATACCCGGCAGCCCCACATTCACATCCAGTACATGAGCGCCTTTTTCCTCCTGGGTCAGACCTTCCTGCAAAATATATTCCATGTTATTATCCCGCAGTGCCTGTTTGAAGCGGGACTTTCCGGTTGGATTGATCCGCTCTCCTACCAGCACCGGACGTTTGCCAAGCGTAACGCTCTTAGAATAAGAACAGATCACAGAACGATTCTTCTCTACAATTGGTTTCGGCTTGATATCCTTACACCGGTTCACCAGTTCTGCAATGTGCGCCGGAGTGGTACCACAGCATCCCCCCAATCCCCATGCACCGGCTTCTGCAATGCCGATCATATCATCTACAAATTCTTTTGGTCCTACATCATAAACCGTCTTGCCGCCTTCGCTTCTGGGCAGTCCCGCATTAGGATTGACGATCACTGGAATAGAGGCATATTCTAACAGCTGGTCTACCATGGGCTTCATCAGATCCGGTCCCAGTCCACAGTTCACACCCAGTGCTGTCACACCCAGACTCTCCATGGTGGCAACCACTGTTTCCGGCGTACCACCAGTCAACAGCTTTCCGTTTTCTCCAAAGATGGCAGTGGCAAAAATGGGCAGATCACAGTTTTCCTTTGCCGCCAATACAGCCGCCTTCATCTCATACAGATCGCTCATGGTTTCAATGAGAATCAAATCTACACCCAGACGGCTGCCGATGCGCACCACATCCGCAAAAATGCGGACTGCATCTTCAAAATCCAGATCCCCCATAGGTTTCAACAGTTTTCCCGTAGGACCAATGTCCAACGCAATGTAACAGTCTCTGTCCGGTTCTTCTTCATGGATGCGCCGCACTGCCTCTTTTACATGCTCCACTGCTGCCCCGATGATTTCTTCCAGAGAATGCTCGCCTCCTTCTGGAAATTTCAATCGGTTTGCTCCAAACGTATTGGTGTTTGCCACATCTGCACCGGCTTTGTAATAGTCATATGCAATTTGTGTAATAGACTCCCCATGGGTCAGATTCCATACTTCCGGCAGTTCACCGGCTTTCAGTCCCTGCTCCTGCAAAATACTGCCCATGCCGCCGTCAAAAAACAACATTTGCTTTCCTAATTTTTCTGTAATTTTCATATCTATCGTGACGATCCTTTCCATAACTGTGAAACATCCCACAGTTACTTTTTCCCAATTATCTACGGTATATACAGTCGGTCAATGTGCACACTTCGCAGCCTTCCTTGTGACATACGGTATGGTTTCTGGAAAATCCAATGACCGCAGTGACGGATTTTGACGGTACCATCATATAGCTTTCCGTCAGCGTCAACCCCATCCGTTTTGCGGTCTGTAACGTATCAATCAATGGTTTTTGAAAGGAAATAGAAAAATCCCCATAACCAGGACTAAACCGGGGGCGGATGCCATATCCTTCCCCCAGCGCAATCTGACCAATTTCCTCCTGACAGACATCACAGACCGATTCCACCAGTGCGGCGGCAGCGGCCTGTAAGATCACACTTTTGGCAGCAGTGGTCACTTCATACCGATGCATGAGCCGGTCTACATCTGCGCCCAGAGTAGCTGCCATGACAGCTGCCTTTTCACAATCTCTTAGATTTCTGGTCAGATTGACAGAGGGCACCTGCATAAAGCCAAAGTCCAGCCGGTTGTGTTCTGCGTCAATTTGAATGGGAAATATTTTATATAAATACTTTGGAACTGCCACACGATACAGTTCTGTAATACATTCCTCAATCAGTTCCTGTAAAGGGGGATCCGGTGTCTGTTTTCGCAATCCCAGATACCGATATACTTCTCTTCTTGGAATGGGATACTGTGTTTCCAAACGCCTCACCTCCATTTTTGCTGCTCCCTTTGCCTGCAATCCACTTTTATATCCAACGACAACCTGCCATCACCAAGTGTATCTGCCTACAGATTGATAATCTCAGATAAATTTGCCTGAATCTGTGCTGCGATTTCCGGCTTATTCATAGTATATACATGAATATGATCCACGCCGTTGGCAATGAGGTCAATGATCTGCTCTGTGGCATAAGCAATGCCTGCCTGCTTCATGGCTGCCGGATTTCCGCCAAACCGGTCTAAAATGGATTTGAATCTTGCCGGAAGGTATGTACCAGATAATTGAAAAATACGCTTCATCTGGGATGCAGCAGTCACTGGCATAATACCGGCACAAACCGGTACATTCACCCCTGCTTCTCTGATGCGGTATAAATAATTGTGTAAGATGGCATTGTCAAAAAACATTTGTGTGGTAATAAAGTCCACACCTGCATCCACCTTTTCCTTCAAATGCCGGATATCCTCTGCTTTATTGGCGCTTTCCGGATGGCCTTCCGGATAACAAGCCGCACCGATACACAGATTTGGTGCGTAATTACGAATTTCCTCGATCAACTCACTGGCATAGTGATACTGGTTTGCCAATGGGAAGGTTGCATCCTTTGGAATATCTCCCCGCAGTGCCAGTACGTTTTCAATTCCGTTTTCCTTCATCTGGTCTAACATCCCACGCACCTGCTCTCTGGTGGAAGAAACACAGGTCAAGTGTGCCAGGGATGCCACACCGTACTGTTCCTTGATATTTTTTGCAATTCGTACGGTATATGCACTGGTGCCACCGCCTGCACCATATGTGACACTCATAAAATCCGGCTTCAATGCCGCAATCTGATTGACCGCCGCATCCACTGCCTCAAATGCATCACTTGTCTTTGGTGGAAATACCTCAAAAGACAATGTTACTTTTCCGCTATTTAAAATCTCTTTTACCTGCATGATGTTTCCTCCGTCCTACATACTATTTTTCAAAAGAAGTACTTGATTTTTCTGCCCGTTTCATATATGATAAATAGGCACATGACTTTTTGGTCATATTTGGAGACGTATCGAAGTGGTCATAACGGGACTGACTCGAAATCAGTTAGTCGATTTTCGGCTCGCGGGTTCGAATCCCGCCGTCTCCGCTCTGATGAAAAGACCGGGCAGATGGAAGTTTCTTTCATTTGTCCGGTTTTTTATGTAATAGGAATTTCCTATTTAGGTAACAGAAAAATTCTGTCACAAAAAAATGCTACGCACCAGGCTGCGCCTCACACTTGGAGAAAAAGTTGCTTACACAACCACACCTGGCGCAAGAATTCTGCGAATACAAAACTCTTTCAGAAGCATGTACTTCATAGTATAGCGCACAATGGAGACAGATTCTAATAACATTTTCTGATTGCTTGCTATAGAAAAAAACTATAGCAAGCTTTCACACTGACTTTTTATGACCCATCAACGATTTCGATACTGATTGGGTGTCAGATCAAATTCCGCTTTGAACACTCTGTTGAAATGCTCCACGCTTTCATATCCCACTTCCTCTGCAATGGTTTCCACTTTCCGGTTTGTCTCCTTTAACAGACGTTTTGCACGCTTGAGACGAGCCTTTTTCACTGCATTCTGGAAGGTCATGCCGGACTTTTCCTTAATGTATTTAGACAGATACGGTTTGGACAGATTGAAATTCTCTGCAAGCATATCCAGTGTCACATCTGTATAATGGGCCTGTATAAAATTCATGATTTCTACAATTCGTTCTTCTCTGCCTTCTGTAATCTGTCTGCTTTCTGCCAACTTATTACCGGCACTGACAAGGGCCGCAATGGAGCTCTTAATGATATCTTCGTCTACTCCTACGCCCCAATACATCGTTCCATCGCATAAAATGCCCACATAAGCAGCAGCTTTGGAAGAAGACCCTTTGGATATGGCGTGTTCTTCATAAACAGATAATTCATAACTGATCCCAAAATACAGTTTCACGGCATTGCTGACAGCATCCAGACGACCATTTCCGGAAGCCGTGATAACACGCTTCTCTCCATTCTGCACAACGGTTACCTCTGCGGTAATGCCGTCCTCCTGCTTGAAATGGCACTCCGGTATATCAAAAATATCCTTTTTCATGATATAGTGATCTTCAAAAATCTGGTAAATATCCTTTGGAGAAAGCTCCTGATGACGCTCATCGGAAATGCCTTTCATCAGATACCCCACTTCCTCACGCATTTTCACTGGAATGGAAAATCCATAATTTTGCTTCAGCACAAAAGCAATACCGCCTTTTCCGGACTGGCTGTTGATCCGAATCACGTCAGACTCATATTCCCGTCCAATATCAGCCGGATCAATGGGCAGGTAGGGGACATCCCATCTTACCTTCTGCTGTTCTGCCCGACAAGTCATTCCCTTGGAGATAGCATCCTGATGGGAACCGGAAAATGCAGTAAACACCAGATCACCTGCATAGGGAGAACGCTCATGGACGTGCATACCGGTGAGGCGCTCATATTTTTCCCTGATCTGCATTACATGGGAGAAATCCAGCTGTGGGTCTACTCCATGGCTCATCATATTTAATGCCAGGGTCACAATGTCCACATTTCCGGTACGCTCTCCGTTTCCAAATAAAGTCCCTTCAATACGGTCTGCCCCTGCAAGCAGTCCCATCTCTGCATCACTGATGCCACAGCCTCTGTCATTGTGGGCATGCACGCTGATCTGGATGCTGTCACGGTAACTGATATGCTTATGAATATATTCAATCTGTGTGGCAAACACATGAGGCATTGCCACCTGTACAGTCGTCGGAATGTTGATGATCACTTTGTGCTCCGGGGTAGGCTGCCATACATTCAATACCGCATCACACACCTCTAATGCATAGTCTACCTCCGTACCCGGAAAACTCTCCGGACTGTACTCAAAGGTAAAGTTGCCCTCTGTCTCCTCTGCCAGCTGCTTCAATAATCTAGCACCATCAATGGCCAGTTGTTTCACTTCCTCTTTGGACTTGCGAAATACTTGTTCCCTCTGTGCCACAGAAGTGGAATTGTACAGATGAACGATGGCATGAGGAACCCCCTCTAATGCCTCGAAGGTCTTACGGATGATATGCTCTCTTGCCTGTGTCAATACCTGTACGGTCACATCCTCCGGAATCATATTCCGTTCAATTAGAGCACGCATAAACCGATATTCGGTATCGGAAGCAGCCGGGAATCCCACTTCAATTTCCTTAAATCCGATGTCTACAAGCATAGAGAAAAACTCCAGTTTTTCCTCCAGCCCCATGGGCTCGATCAATGCCTGATTGCCGTCACGCAGGTCCACACTGCACCACACTGGCGCTTTCTCAATGGTATCCTTCTTTACCCAGTCATAGGTCATGACCGGTGGTAAAAAATATGGTTTTTGATATTTTTCCTGTAATAATTCCTGATTTAACATCATACTCCTTCTTCTCCTTTTTATCAAAAAAATTGATTTATTTTATCTGATTTGCACTTATCATACCATCTCTGCATGTAAATGACAAGGTGTGAATTTATCAAAAAAATTGATGTTTTTTATTTCTTGCCTATATTTACAAATACAAAAAATCACCTTTTTTAAATTCAGGATTGACAAATCTTTCATAAAGTCGTAAAATACCTAATAACAGAAACCGTTGAAACGGAGATCAAAGCAGTGATGCGCGCACAGAGAGTCCGGGCAGGTGAGAGCCGGATGGAAATGCAAACTGCCAAATGGACCGTGGAGGGCGCAGTGAACGGCATCTTGGATGTCTCAGTAGCATGCGACGTGTGGCATACGTCAGTTGCCGGGGATATGTTGGTATCCTACAGAGTGCATGAATGAATCATTCATGAATCAAGGTGGCACCGCGACACTTTTGTAAGTAAGTATCGTCCTTGATGGTATATACCATTGGTATATGCTGTCAGGGGCGTTTTTTGTGTAATGAAATTTTCCTAATTTTACTCAAAGCCAAGCGGGATATGACAAAGCAAAACAAACATATCTCTGAATCAATCAGTTTACTTGTATAGTTAGAATGGAGGTTTTCTATGTATCCAGATTTGAATCACATTACCAAACTGGCACAGACCGGTGCCTATAAACGAATTCCGGTATGCCGGGAACTGTTCGCAGACAGTTTCACCCCCATTGAGGTGATGCGGACCATCCGTGCTGCCAGCAAGCACTGCTATTTACTGGAAAGTGCGGATGATTCCCGTAACTGGGGCAGATTTTCCTTCTTAGGCTACTCTCCAGCTTTGGAAGTCACCGTAAACAGCGGTACCGTCACCATCCGAACTTCTGACGAAGAGGGGACTTCCACTGAAGAAGTACGTCACCCAAACCACCCAAAGGAAGTCTTCCGTGAAATTATGGAACAGTACAAAAGTCCTAAAATCGAAGGTATGCCACCATTTACCGGCGGTCTGGTGGGTTACTTCTCTTATGATTATATTCGCTATGCAGAGCCCACGTTACAACTAAGTGCTGCAGAGGACGATACCTTCCGGGATGCGGATCTCATGCTGTTTGATCAGGTCATTGCCTTTGATCACTACCGTCAGAAACTCATCCTGATCACTGGTGTATACACAGATGACCTGGAAGCATCTTATGAAAAAGCCACGGCACATTTAGATGAAATGGAACGTCTGCTGCGGAGCAATGCCAAGGCAAACTTCCGTCCCCTTCGTCTGAAAGGTGAAATGACCCCTCATTTTTCCAGAGAACGCTACTATGAAATGGTAGAACAAACAAAGCATTACATTCGGGAAGGAGACATTTTCCAGGCGGTCATCTCCAACCCTATGGAGGCAGAGGCAGAAGGAAGTCTGTTTGACACCTATCGTGTGCTGCGAACCACCAATCCGTCTCCTTATATGTTCTACTTTTCCAGTGATGACATCGAGATTGCCGGTGCCTCTCCGGAGACACTAGTCAGCCTGAAAGATGGCATTCTCCATACCTTCCCGTTAGCAGGCACCCGTCCTCGGGGAAAGGATGCTGCAGAAGATCAGGCACTGAGCACAGAACTGTTACAGGATGAAAAAGAACTATCCGAGCACAATATGTTAGTAGACCTTGGACGAAATGACATCGGCAAATTAAGCCGGCTTGGCACCGTAGAAGTAGAAAAATATTGTCAGATTCAGTATTACTCTCACGTGATGCACATCGGCTCTACTGTAAGGGGAGAGATCGCACCAGATAAAGATGCACTGGACGCTGTAGACTCTATTTTACCGGCAGGTACCTTATCCGGTGCCCCAAAGCTGCGTGCCTGTGAGATCATCCAGGAACTGGAACAGCGTCGCAGAGGCATTTACGGGGGTGCCATCGGCTATCTGGATTTCTCCGGCAATCTGGATGTATGCATTGCCATCCGTCTTGCTTATAAAAAGCACGGCAGAATCTGTGTACAGTCCGGTGCCGGTATCGTAGCAGACAGTGTGCCGGAAAAGGAATTTGACGAATGCCAGAATAAGGCACGAGCAGTGATCAATGCCTTAAAGCAGGCGGAAGGAGGTATCTTATGATTTTGTTGATCGACAATTATGACAGTTTTACTTACAACTTATACCAGCTTTTAGGCAGCATCGGTCCTAAGGTAGAAGTCATTCGAAATGATGTAAAGACCGTAGAAGAAATCGCAGCCATGAAACCGGAAGCCATCATACTTTCTCCAGGTCCCGGAAGACCGGAAGATGCGGGCATCTGTGTAGAGTTAATCCAAAAGTTAAAGGGTGTCATCCCCATCTTTGGGGTTTGTCTGGGGCACCAGGCCATCTGTCAGGCATTTGGTGCCACAGTTACCTATGCCAAAGAACTGATGCATGGAAAATCTTCTCTTGTCCAGACATCCAAAGACAGCATACTGTTTCAAGGTATCCAGACCCCGTTTTCCGTGGCCCGTTACCACTCTCTTGCTGCTGACAGAGACACTTTACCGGAAGAATTACAGGTGACTGCATGGACAGAGGACGGAGAAGTCATGGCAGTAGAGCATCAATCTTTACAAATATACGGAGTACAGTTTCATCCTGAATCCGTCATGACACCGGATGGACGAACGATGATGCAGAACTTTATCAAAACAATCAGGAGGACCATTATGATCAAAGAAGCCATTGTAAAATTATCAAAGAAACAGGATTTAACTTTCGAAGAAGCATATGAAGTAATGAACGAAATTATGGACGGGAAGACCAGCCAGATTCAGACATCCTCTTACCTGACTGCCCTTGCCATGAAGGGAGAGACCATCGATGAAATCACCGGATCTGCCACCGGTATGCGGGAGCATTGCGTCAAGCTGCTTCACGACATGGACGTACTGGAAATCGTAGGAACTGGCGGTGACGGTGCCAACTCCTTTAACATCTCCACCACTGCTTCCATGGTGATCGCGGCTGCCGGTGTACCGGTGGCAAAGCATGGCAACAGAGCAGCATCCAGTAAGTCCGGTGCAGCAGATGTATTAGAGGCGCTGGGCGTGAAAATTACCATCCCGGCAGAACGCAGCACAGAACTGTTACAGAAAATCAACATCTGTTTCCTGTTTGCGCAGAATTATCATCTGGCCATGAAGTACGTGGCACCGGTTCGTAAGGAACTTGGTATCCGCACGGTGTTCAACATTCTTGGTCCTCTGACCAATCCGGCAGGTGCCAACATGGAGCTGATGGGTGTCTATGAACAAGAATTGGTAGAGCCGCTGGCACAGGTAATGGCAAAGTTAGGCGTCAAGCGCGGCATGGTAGTATTTGGTCAGGACAAGCTGGATGAAATTTCCATGAGCGCACCTACCTCTGTCTGCGAGGTAAAGGATGGCTGGTTCCTGTCCTACGAGATCACCCCGGAACAGTTTGGCTATACCCGTTGCAGCAAAGAGGATCTGGTAGGCGGTACACCGGCAGAAAATGCAGAAATTACAAAGGCAATCTTAAACGGCACAGACCGTGGACCAAAACGTCAGGCAGTTTGTCTGAATGCAGGTGCGGCATTGTACATTGCCGGAAAAGCGGCCACCATCGAACAGGGTGTTCGTCTGGCAGAATCTGTCATTGACAGCGGGGCGGCACTGGCAAAATTAGAACAGTTCATTCAGGAGAGTAACGCATGAGCAACACCAATATATTAGCCCAGATCGCAGTAAAAACCAAAGAACGGATTGCAGCAGAAAAACAACTGCTCCCTCCTGCCACTCTGCGCAGCCAGGCAGAGGCATTGTCCTCTGCCACCGGCTTTCCCTTTCAGGCGGCATTGGGAAAGGCAGGCATGTCCTTTATCTGTGAGGCCAAAAAGGCATCTCCTTCCAAAGGACTGATTGCAGAGGATTTTCCTTATGTTTCCATCGCCAAAGACTATGAGGCGGCAGGTGCTTCTGCCATCTCCTGTCTCACCGAACCATACTGGTTCTTAGGAAAGGATCGCTATTTGCAGGAGATCACAAAGGCAGTGTCCATTCCGGTACTGCGCAAAGATTTTACCGTAGATGAATACATGATCTATCAGGCAAAGATATTGGGTGCTTCTGCCATCCTGCTGATCTGTTCTATTTTAGATGACGGACAACTTTCTGCGTATATGGCATTGGCAAGAGAACTGGGACTGTCTGTGCTGACAGAAACCCATGATGAAGCAGAAATCGAACGGGCGTTAAAGGCTGGTGCCACCATTTTAGGAGTCAATAACCGGAACTTAAAAACTTTTCAGGTGGATTTTGAAAATACCATCCGCCTGCGGAATATGGTGCCAAAAGAAGTATTGTTCATTTCCGAAAGCGGTGTGAAGACACCACAGGATATTGCCCGATTAAATGAATTGGGCGTAGACGGTGTCCTGATCGGAGAAACCCTGATGCGTGCACCGGATAAAAAACAGATGTTAGAGGAATTGCGCAGTCTGTTATAAGCCTGCCAATCCGACAACTTATCTTTTCTTTATAAGTAAAATTTTGCAAAAAAGCATTTGGTATCACATTTTATTTTATCATGATCTGATGTTTTTATGACAAGGAGGCATTTTTATATGACAACAGGCAGATTTGGCATTCACGGCGGGCAGTACATTCCCGAAACTCTGATGAATGCAGTGATTGAACTGGAAGAAGCATACAACCATTACAAAGACGACCCAGAATTCAACCGGGAGTTGACCGAATTATTCAACAACTATGCGAATCGTCCTTCTCTGCTCTATTACGCAGAGCGCATGACAAAAGATCTGGGCGGTGCAAAAATTTATTTAAAGCGGGAGGATTTGAACCACACCGGCGCACATAAGATCAACAATGTGTTAGGGCAGGTACTGCTGGCAAAAAAGATGGGCAAGACCCGTGTCATCGCCGAAACAGGTGCTGGACAGCACGGAGTTGCCACCGCCACTGCAGCTGCACTGATGGGCATGGAATGTGAGATTTTCATGGGAGAGGAAGACACCAAACGGCAGGCATTAAACGTATACCGGATGCGTTTGCTTGGTGCCACAGTACATGCAGTAACCACAGGTACCGCCACTTTAAAAGATGCAGTATCCGAAACCATGCGCGAGTGGACCAACCGGATCGCAGATACCCACTATGTGCTGGGTTCCTGTATGGGCCCCCATCCATTTCCTACCATTGTTCGTGATTTTCAGGCAGTGATCTCCAAAGAAATCAAGGCACAGATACTGGAACAAGAAGGCCGACTGCCGGATGCGGTACTGGCATGTGTAGGCGGTGGCAGCAATGCCATTGGTGCCTTTTATCATTTTATTGAAGATACCGATGTCCGTCTCATCGGCTGTGAAGCGGCCGGCAGAGGCATACACACTGCGGAAACCGCAGCTACCATTGCCACAGGAAAACTGGGCATCTTCCACGGCATGAAATCCTATTTCTGTCAGGACGAGTACGGACAGATCGCACCGGTTTACTCCATTTCTGCCGGTTTGGATTATCCTGGTATTGGTCCGGAACATGCCAATCTGTATGATACCGGCAGAGCAGAATACGTGGCCATCACAGATGACGAAGCCGTAGATGCATTTGAATATCTGTCCCGGACAGAAGGGATCATTCCTGCCATTGAAAGCGCCCATGCGGTTGCCTATGCACGAAAACTGGCACCTACCATGACCAAAGATCAGATCATCGTCATCAACGTATCCGGACGTGGAGATAAAGACTGTGCTGCCATTGCACGTTACAGAGGGGAGAATATTTATGAGTAGAATTTTACAAGCATTTGCAAATGGAAAGGCGTTTATTCCGTTTATCACCTGTGGAGATCCTTCTCTGGATGTGACTGAGCAGCTGGTTTACGCCATGGAACAGGCCGGTGCCGACCTGATCGAACTTGGCATCCCCTTCTCCGACCCTACCGCAGAAGGTCCTGTCATCCAGTCTGCCAATATCCGTGCCCTGTCAGGAGGTGTGACCACAGATAAAGTCTTTGATCTGGTACGCAAACTTCGTGTCAACACACAGATTCCCCTTGTGTTTATGACCTATGCCAATGTGGTATTTTCTTATGGAATTGAGCGTTTTGTGAAGACTGCCGCAGAAGCAGGTATAGACGGCATCATCCTGCCGGATGTGCCTTTTGAGGAAAAAGAGGAATTCGATACCATCTGCAAACAGTATGGTCTGGATTTTATCTCTCTGATCGCACCGACCTCCGAACACCGCATTGCCCGGATTGCTTCTGATGCCCATGGTTTTGTATACTGCGTCTCCTCACTGGGCGTGACCGGTGTCAGAAGCCAGATCACCACCGACATCGGACATATGGTACAGCTTGTGAAAACCGCAAAAAATATACCTTGTGCGGTTGGATTTGGTATTTCCACACCGGAACAGGCAAAGAAGATGGCTGCCTGTGCAGACGGTGTCATTGTAGGAAGTGCCATCGTCAAATTGTGTGGTGCCCATGGCGCAGACTGTGTACAGCCAGTGGCAGAATATGTGAAGCGTATGAAAGATGCCATTCGGGAATTGTCATGATCACAAAGAATGATTTCAGGCAAAATAATGCACACCTGTGAATGTTCAGACCGTGATCATCATGCAAAAACAAAAAGCAGAAGTAAGGCAAGCCTTTCACTTCTGCTTTTTGTTTTGATCAAGACGAGATCATCTCTTCTTTTTGGTTATATTTTTTACTGATTAGTTCACTGGTGTAATGCTCCAAAGCTGATTTGCGCCGCCTACATACTCCCACTGGTGAACATTGGCATTGTCTGCTTTGGAAACTTCACTCACATCCAAAGCCAAACCACTGTGATGGTTGATGATCTTATAATAACCATCTACATATTCGATGCTCCATTCCTGGTTAGCGCCTCCGCCATACTCCCACTGCTGTACATTGGCACCATTGCCTGTCGACCATTCGGCTACATCCAATACTTTGCCTGTCTGCAGATTTTTGATGATATAGTAACCATTGCTCTGTTTCTGAATATACCATTTCTGATTGTCATAACCATTATATGTATACTGCAATACATTGGTACCATTGTCATTCAATCCATAATATACGTCCAGTGCTTTTCCGCTGTTCTTAGATGTAATGCAGTAAATCTGACCAGCATCAAAAGAAACTATTTGTCTTTAAGTAAAACCAATCGTCCAGAGTAACTTGCTATAAAACATTTGCTATTCCGGACGATTGGAATCCATTTCATAAAACCATTTTCAACATTTTGATTTTCTTCTTTACGGTCTGTCAAATTCCGGATTAAATGCATAGAAGTTATTGGAATCCAGGCTTTCCTGTATATGCCGCAATGCTTCTCCAAAACGCTGGAAGTGTACAATCTCTCTGGCACGCAGGAAACGGATTGGATCGCAGATTTCCGGATCATCAATGAGACGAAGAATATTGTCATAAGTGGTACGGGCTTTTTGTTCCGCAGCAAGATCCTCTGTCAAATCTGTAATGGCATCTCCCTTGCTCTGGAACTGGCAGGCATTAAAAGGAACACCACCGGCAGCCTGTGGCCAAAGTGCTGTTGTGTGATCTACATAATACTTATCAAAACCGGATGCTTTGATTTCTTCTATAGACAGATTTTTGGTCAACTGATAAATAATGGCACAAACTATTTCCATATGATTTAGTTCTTCACTGCCTATGTCAGTGAGCAATCCCTTTGCCACTTTATCCGGCATGGTATATCTCTGAGAAAGATAACGCTGGGAAGCGGCGAGCTCACCATCCGGACCTCCGAATTGACTAATTATTACCTGCGCTAATTTAGCATTTGTTTGCGTGATATTGACCGGATACTGCAATCTTTTTTCATAAATCCACATCAGCAATTTCCTCCTTCCCAGGGCCACGGTTCATCCAACCATGAAAACTTGTCTGTATCCGCTACACTGTCATTGGTTAATGGACCAAATTGTTTCTCATAAGTCCTCACCAAATCTCTGCGCTTTTGGGACCACTCCTGGTAATAAGCCATTGCCTTGCTGTCATCTGGGTGGGTATCCAGAAAAAGTACGGCTTCATCCACTGTAAAACTTGCTACGTTGATTTCGTGCATAAGCTGTTTTCGATCTTTCATTTACGCCCACCTCCCCTAGCACATTTTGTCATTAAAAATGGAAAATTCAACTCGGAAAATATGGTTCCTTTTTGAAATCCTTCTGCTTCTGGGTACAGCTTTTGAAACTTCTGTACTGGCACATACGCTATTCCCAAAGAATAAGCGTTTGCTGAATTTTGAGACTGTGAACACTCGCAGTCAGATGTTATGGGTGCCTGATTCTGGCAGCCGCAATCATTGGTCATATTTGACGACACTTGAGGACGATTCATCGGCACACGATTTCCCATTCCCTGGGATCTACCACTATAGGAATCTCGTCTGACCATCTGACCATTGCCACGATACCGTGTCACAGGTCTTCTATATTCAGAATTCATTCCATTGTTCATACCTGTTTCCCTCCATTATTTTCAAAAGGCAAATATTTTCATATAGCCAAGCTTCCTGCCTAATAGTAAGGTATGAACTTGTTTGTGCAGATGTTCTTTCTTTTGCATAAAATCCTATTTTCCGGGTCATTCTATGAAAGATGGAACAAAACCTTACTGCACGTAAGAGATCTGCTCCATAATACATGTTAGGAAAGGATGGACAAACATGAAAAAGAATAAGAAAGCCAATTTAAAACCGACAAACACTTATGATGATGACAACATCCCGGAAACAGATCTGCCCAGAGATTGCGGTTCTAACGCATCTGATTGTAGTTCTTCTAATTGTAGCAACTGTGACTACAGCAATGCAGAGCCATTACCAGAATCCTCCAGACCCAGAAAAGACGGACCTGGCGGAGAAGGAGAAAGCGAGGAATAATTTCCTCGCCTTACATATCTTTTAGTGTTGATTCTACACAAAAGACAGACCTTTACACAACACAATGTGCTGTGTCAAAGCCTGTCCTGATTTCAACCTCAACGTTTTTTGATAATTCCGTTAAACAACTTGTTGCTCCGGGAATTTGGTATATAAAGCCTTTAAAATCAAAGGTGTAGAGATTGAAGAAATGATGATCAGTAAAATCACGGCCGCAAAATACTGCTCAGACATCAATCCTGCCTCCAGACCTTTGCTGGAGATAATCAATGCCACCTCTCCTCTTGTCATCATACCCACACCAATCTTCATACACTCAGACCATTTGAAACCACAGACTTTGGAAATCAGACCACAGCCGATGATCTTGGTCAACAGTGCTACCACTACAAACGCAATGGAAAACAGCAATAGCCCCATATTCATGGTGCTCAAGTCTGTCTTGATACCGATACATGCGAAAAAAATAGGGCCAAAAAACATATAAGAACTGATATTGGTCTTGCGTGCCACATAATCGGCATCCGAAATGTTACATAGAATGATACCTGCTACATAAGCACCGGTAATATCTGCAATGCCAAAGTATTTTTCTGCTACATAAGACAGCAGAAAACAAAAACCTACACTGGCAATCGGAATGCGCCTGGTATGTGGATATCTTTTATCTATCTTATCAAATATTTTGTAACATACCACCCCCAGCACCACAGCCAATACGAAAAATACCACTGTTTTTAGAATCACACTGCCAGGATTGACAGATGGATCTTTACATCCCATCACAAAGGTCAGAACGATAATCCCAATGACATCATCAATGATTGCTGCACTCAGAATCGTCTGTCCTACATATCCCTTTATGTAACCAAGCTCACGCAGGGCTTCTACCGTAATCCCCACAGAAGTCGCTGTCAGAATACATCCGATAAAAATAGCCTTATAAAATCCCTCTGTTCCTACTGCCTGGGGACCATAAAATGCCATATACAATAAAGTACCGCCTAACAAAGGCACTGCCACACCACAGCATGCAATCAATGTAGCTTTCGGACCGGTTTTGATCAGTTCCTTCAGATTGGTTCCAAGTCCCGTCTCAAACATCAGCAAAATCACACCAATCTCTGCCATCTGCGACAAAAAAGAAGTCTGCTCTACAACCCCTAATACACAGGGGCCAATCAGCAAACCAGCTAAAATCTGCCCCACTACCTGTGGAATACGGAAATGTTTGGCAACTACTGCAAATACCTTTGCGGACAGCAATACAATTGCCAGATCTCTTAAAATTTCATAGGTTTCCATGTTACATATCCTTTCCTCATCATATGTTTTTCGTGACTGTTTAATGCCTCGCCGTAAAGTGAAACCTTTACCAATTATCTATTATATTGATTTTCCAACAGGATAACAAGACATTTTCTTCCCAAAATGCACTGTAAACTTTCTTGGATTTTATGGAAATTTTATCATTCCATTTGATTCTATACATAAAAATCCTCTTTTTTGCACAAATACTATCAATTCATACAAAAAAATCTTGCTGGAAATTTCAAAAAAATCTGAAAAATAGTTGTCATCTCTCCTTATTGATGTTAAAATAAAGTCAGCAGATAGAACAGAAGGACGAAATTCTGTTTCTATGTGAAATTTTATACATTCAGGAGGAATTCTCATGAGTAAAAAAGCAACCGCCATCGTAGGCTACATTGGTATTATTGGTTTTTTGATTGCTTATCTGGCAGGGGATAAGGAAGGTGCAAAGTTTGATCTGAATCAGGGATTGATTCTGGCAATTGCTGCAATCTTCAGTGCAATTCTTTGTCGGGTTCCATATGTTGGTTTCATCTTTTACATTATCAACTTAGTTGTGTTTGTTTTTGCAATCGTAGGTATCATCAACGCAGCACAGGATAAAGAAACACCACTGCCATTGATTGGTGGAATTCAGCTGCTAAAGTAATCTCTTTGATAAACTATTTTTGATTTCATTTCCTAAACAAACCGCCGTATTGTTGCAATACCCAATATGGCGGTTCGTTTTTATCCTATTGTTTGCCCCCTTGTTTGCGATTGTTTCTTATCCTTCCTGTGTCTGCATACATTTCTCCTTATATACTCGTAGTGCGCTTGGAATGGAGTAAGTATCCTGCAGTTCCTCTCTGGATGCCCAGACAAACTCCGGTGTTGCCACGGAAACTGGCACATTGACAAGCCGAATTCGATAGCCGATCATTTCCCATTGAATATGGGTAAAAATATGTCTTGCCGGTCCCAACGGTTCTATTACACAAGCTATATCTGTATCCTGAAAAATCACACTTTCCCATGTTTCTTTTACATACTGCAACGCCTCCTGCATATCCAAATGTCCATCTATCCCCGGAAACTCATACATGCCAGCTAACAATCCTTTCCCTGGACGTTTGCGCAACAAAACCTGCTCTCCTGTCTCCAGTATCAATATGGTTCGTTCTTCTATTTTTCTTGGTTTCTTCGGTTTCTTATATGGAATTCGGTCTGTACATCTGCGCATACGAGACAAGCAAATGTGATGTAGTGGACAATCCTGACATTTTGGTGTCCCATTTGGCAAACATACCACTGCACCTAACTCCATCAAAGCCTGATTTAGAATACCGGGATCTGCCTGATGCATCTGCTCTGCCAGTTCCGTTTCCAATTGCTTCTTCTTTTTGGGCAAACCAATATCTTCTTCATCTGCAGTTAATCTGGCAATCACACGCAGTACATTGCCATCCACTGCTGGAACCGGTTCATGGAAGGCGATGGAGGCAATGGCACCGGCTGTATAGGTACCGATTCCTTTTAACTTCAGCAATTCCGCATAGGAATCTGGCAGTTCTCCGTCATGCTGTGCCACACACTGAATTGCCGCTGCCTGCATATTCCGTACTCTGGAATAATATCCCAATCCTTCCCACAATTTCAACAGCAATTCCTCCTCAGCATTTGCCAATGCCGTAATGTCTGGCAGTGCTGCCAGAAATCTGGCATAATAGGGCTTTACCGCTTCTACTCTGGTCTGTTGCAGCATAATTTCTGATACCCATACTTTATAGGGGGTCACATGTTCTCTCCATGGAAGCATTCGATGAGAATGGGTATACCAGTCATGCAAGGGGGGCACCATGGCTGTTAGTCGTTCCTCTCTAGACAGAGACAGGTTCTTTTCTGCTATCGGCAATTGCGCATATACTTGCTGTATTTTATTTTCTTCCATGTGATAAATAACTCCTTTCTCAACGATGGTTGACTTTTCACAGGGCATGGACAGAATCCGCCCTCACAGCATATCCTATTTTATAGATGATTTTTCGGGAGTGACTCTATGAAAGCCGCTCTTTACTGCAAATTTCCTGTAGATGAAACCGGCGGACCGGAAATTCTGGAACAAGAACTGATTTTAATCAGTCTACTGCAAAAGATAGATGGAGAATTGTATGCCATCTATGTGGATCAAGGAAACGCCCTGTCTGTTCCAGATGCCTCGTTTCTGCAAATGGTGCAAGACGGACTGGCACACCGATTTGATGTTTTACTTTGTGTGACACCAAAACTATTTTGTCAAAAGCAGAACAAGGAATTGTTTCATCTCATTACTATTTTCCCGGAATGCATGTTTTGCCAAAATAATTTTTCTGAAAAATCCCACACACATTTGCCTGATTCACATACTATAACAATATAAAAAGAACTTCTTTGGAGGACAATTAAATGAGTGATTTAGCTGCAACAAACTGCGGATGCGACAACGATAATGGATTCTTTGGAAACAACAATAACAACAACAATAATTCCTGCTGCTTACTGCTGTTCCTTCTGTTGTTCTGCAACGGAAATAACAACAATGGTTGCAACGGAAACAATGGCCTGTTTGGAAACAACAACAACAACTGCTGTGATTTCCTGGTGCTGATTCTGTTAATTTCCTGTCTGTGTGGAAACAACAACGGTATCTGTGGCTAATGTAAAACAGGAATCTCTGATATGAAACTTTTATAACTGGGAAGACAATGAACAGTTACAAACTTTTACAAAAACCGGTTTCACTGGCTTAAGGAAAAAGGGAGCATCCGCTCCCTTAATTTTTATTTGTTTTGATTAGATTCTTCTCCCAAACCAGATTCCTGCATTTTCTTACGTTTTGCAATCAGTCCGCCCATTCTGCCGGATTCCTTTGCAGACAGGCTTCTCCATCCTTCTGCCAAAACCTTATCATATACCCCAATTTCTTCTGCAATTTCCAGTTTCATCTCTTCTTCTGGTGTCAGATTATCCAAATCAATCTTTTTCTGCTTTTTTGCCATATAGAAAACCTCCCATTCCTGGCTGATATTCTCTAGTATGGCTGCAAGTCACCACAATCATACCGTTTTATATGAGGCAAAATTATGGTTTCCAAAGAATGGTTTTTCCTGTTTTCAAAGATTCCGGCACACAGATGATTCGCTGGTTTTCTGAACCACGAAACTGTAAACTAATATTTTTCTGTGTCTGAATAAATTCTCCATCTACCAACACATCAATATAGGATAACAAAGACTCTGCCTGATCCATCCTCCACTGGGGAAGCAGATCTGTTTCAAACGTGTAACCACTAAAGCACCAAACGGACTTTTCCGGATAGCACTGCCGCACACGTCTCACCAGTCTGATCAATTCAGACTGATTTTGGGATTCCATCGGTTCCCCGCCAAGTAACGTCAGCCCACTGATATAAGAAGGGGCAAGTGCTTCTATCACTTCCTGTACAGTTTCTTCCGTAAACGGCTTCCCATAATGAAAGTTCCATGTTTCTGAATTAAAGCACCCTGGACAGTGATGGGTACAGCCGCTGACGAACAGACTGACCCGCACTCCGGGACCATTTGCAATGTCTCTTTTTTTCAGTTCCCCGTAATACATATATCGCCTCTCTTTGTTTTTGCAATATATATAGTTTTATATAACCATGACTTTATTCTACCCAAATCACAAATGCAATACCCGATCCTTGATCTCCTGGGTTCTGCCCTGATTCCAGAACTGGGTTCCAATATAACCACAGGTTCTTCTGGCCACATTCATCTTATCCTGATCCCGATTGCCACAATTTGGACACTCCCAAACAAGTTTTCCATTTTCGTCATCTACAATTTGAATTTCACCCGTATAGCCACACTCCTGGCAGAAATCACTCTTAGTATTTAACTCCGCATACATGATATTGTCATAAATGTGATGCATGATGGCAAGTACTGCATCTATGTTATTCTGCATATTTGGTACTTCCACATAGCTGATGGCACCACCCGGAGACAGTTTCTGGAACTGTGCCTCAAAAGACAATTTCTCAAATGCATCGATTGGCTCCGTTACATGTACATGATAGCTGTTGGTAATGTAATTCTTATCTGTTACACCTTCGATGATACCAAAACGCTTCTGCAGCTTTTTAGCAAATTTATAAGTGGTAGACTCAAGGGGCGTCCCATACACACTGAAATCCACATTGTATTCTTTCTTCCATGCCTGACACGCATCGTTCAACCGCTGCATCACACGCAAGGCAAACTCTGTGCCGCCTGGTTCTGTATGGGACAGTCCTGTCATATGTCTGGTACATTCACACAAACCTGCATATCCAAGAGAAATGGTGGAATAGCCATTGTACAACAGTTTGTCGATCACTTCCCCCTTCTTTAAGCGGGCAAGGGCGCCATTCTGCCAAAGGATCGGTGCCACATCAGAAGGGGTTCCTTTCAAACGGTTGTGACGGCATAACAATGCCCGTCTGCACAAATCCAGACGTTCCTCCAGGATTTCCCAGAACCGATCTATATTCTGTCCGGAGGAGCATGCCACATCTACCAGATTTAAAGTCACCACCCCCTGATTGAAACGTCCATAAAACTTTGGTTTTTCCTGTTCATCTTTGTATACGGTCAGGAAGGAGCGGCATCCCATACAAGGATAACAATTTCCATCCTTCATCTGTTTCATAATCTTCTCTGAAATATAATCCGGTACCATACGCTTGGCGGTACACTCTGCCGCCAGCTTAGTTAGTTCATAATACTTGCTTCCCGGCTCGATATTGTCCTCTTCCAGTACATAGATCAATTTCGGGAAAGCAGGTGTAATATAAACACCCTTTTCATTTTTTACGCCTTGAATTCTCTGACGCAGCATTTCCTCGATCACCAGAACCAGATCATCCCGCAACTGCCCCTCCGGTACTTCTCCGATGTACATAAAGACTGTCACAAATGGTGCCTGTCCGTTAGTGGTCATCAAAGTAATGACCTGATACTGGATCATCTGCACGCCACGCTTGATTTCTTCTCTCACACGCAGTTCTGCAATTTCTTTGATCTGTTCTTCACTTGCCGCTATGCCAGAAGCCTCAAATTCCTCTCTGACGATACGGCGGAACTTTTCACGGCTGACCTGTACAAACGGTGCCAGATGAGACAGCGTAATGCTCTGTCCTCCGTACTGGGAACTGGCGATCTGGGCAATGCCTTGTGTGGCAATATTACATGCAGTAGAAAAGCTCTTTGGCCGTTCAATCATGGTCTCACTAATGACTGTGCCATTCTGCAGCATATCATCTAAATTCACCAGACAGCAATTGTGCATATGCTGGGCAAAATAATCCGCATCATGAAAATGAATGATCCCCTGCTCATGTGCCTCTACAATATCTTCCGGCAGCAGAAAACGTCTGGTAATGTCTTTGCTGACTTCACCGGCCATATAATCTCTTTGTACACTGTTTACGGTAGGATTTTTATTGGAATTTTCCTGTTTTACCTCTTCATTATTACATTCTAATAAGCTGAGAATTTGCTGGTCGGTAGAATTGGCTTTGCGCACCAAGGCTCTCTTATAGCGATACGTAATATAGTTCTTAGCAACCGCATACGCCTGATGCATCATAATTTCCTGCTCCACCAAGTCCTGAATTTCCTCTACATTTGGAGAATGACTCATGTTCTGACAGAACTCCTGTACCGCATCGCAAATATCCTTTAACTGTTCCTCTGTCAAACGTTCGTTCTCTTCTACACTTACGTTCGCTCTTGAAACAGCGGATTCGATCTTTTTCAGATCAAATTCTACTTCCATGCCGCTTCTTTTTATAATTCTCATGGTCTTCATCCCCCGTAATGTAAATTCCTCACTGGCACTGCATCCTTCCATGTCTATGTTGTGCCGTCTGTTGAATATGTTACTATATCTTGTGTCTGCATGTCAACGGGAATACAAGATATGGTATGTTTTTATTTTATACAATCGTCTTTTGCCAAATTTCGGTTTCGTAAAAAGCCATTGAAACACAAGCATTTTTTACGAAACCGAATCCTGTCATTTTTGCAGATAATCTATCACAGCCAGGCCATCGGACAAGATTGCCTCTGTCATCTCTGCCACCTCCTGTGATGGCTGTTTTAGATCCGGGATACAGATCACCGGGATCCGTCCTGCATGGGCAGCCCGAATACCATTTTCAGAATCTTCTAAAACTAATGCACGTTCTGGTTCCACACCTGCCTTTTCACAGGCAAGCAGAAAGATTTCAGGATCCGGCTTAGAATGCTGTACCATTTCTCCACCAATGACCCCTTTGTTAAAATACCAGTCAATGCCTGCTTCCTGTAAATACCGTTCCACATAGCAGGACTTTGTAGAGGATGCCACCATACAGGGAATATCCTGCTCCACCAGATACACCAGCAAATCCAGAATTCCCTTTTTGATGGGAAGTCCCTGACAACCTGCCGCCACTTTCTGGTCCATCCGCTCCCTGGCAGCATGACCGGTTTTCTGTACATCATATCCTTCCCCATAGTGGCTATGCATAATCCGTGCCAGATTTTCTCCTGCTGTCCCCAGTGTTTCTACATAAACTTCTTTTGTCAACGTATACCCCCGCTCCGCCATCACTTCACCAAGGGCCTCCATAAACAAACGCTCAGAATCAAAAATCAGACCATCCATATCAAACAATACCAGTTCCGGTCTCATACACCATTGCTCCCCTTTCATTTTTATCCAAAATACCGTACCAATGCCACGATCACCACGATCAATACCATGACCACAATGCTCACCTGCATCAGGCGCACCAACTTCTTTGCCTTTTGAAAATCCATATGCTTTTTCCTCCCAGAGCCTTATTGTCACAAAGAACGTGTTTTTCAAATAAAATTTTGACGAACTCGTCCAGTATCATAGTTTCACAATTGCCTACATGCATGATTTGCCATCTGCTACTCCAGCTTCCAACTGCTTTGACTGCCCGATTTCGTCCTCTTCACCACCAGTTGTCGATCCAGCTGTTCTTTCAATTCTCTTACATGAGAAATGATGCCAATAAGACGATTTCCATCTGACAGCTGATTCAAAATAGCAATGGCCTGTCCTCTCGATTCTTCATCCAGAGAACCAAATCCCTCATCAATAAACATGGTATCCAACTGTACCGCCCCGGCTCTGCCCTGAATCACATCGGATAAGCCAAGAGCCATTGCCAGTGCTGCCATAAAAGATTCTCCACCGGATAATGTTTTCACATCCCGCACAGAATCGGTCACAAGACTATACACATCAATATCCAGCCCCACATTGGTATTGCCTGCCAGGTGATCTAAACTACGGCATTGCAACAGGAACTGTCTGCCGTTCATTTGGAGCAGACGTTGATTGGCAGCCTGCAATACTTCCTGAAAATAATATCTCTGTACATAAGTTTCCAGTCCGATCCGCCCACTGCCCACCAGATTGCCGCTTACCGTTCGGGCAAGATCAGAAACCATATCATACTGTTTTCCCAGCTTTTTTCCAGCCTCTGCCTTTTCTTTCAATTGCGTCAGCTGCTTGTCATTCCCGTCTACCATACTGCCAAGCCGACTGATGCTTTGCTCTTTCTGCTTCCGTCTTGTTTCCAGTTCTCCGGTCAGCTGGCCTAACTGCTGTAAATCCACCGGCTGTTTTCCGGCTGTTTCCTGTTGCAGGCGTTCTATCCGCTCCTGTATTCTGCTGCATTCGTTTTCATAAGCAGTGCAGGCTTCTTCCAGTTGTTGCAGTTGTGCCGCTGTCCGCTTGCTGCTTTGATACACCGCCTCTTCCGCAAATCCATGTTCTGCCAAAGCCTGCATGTATGCCTGTTTGCCAGCTTCATACTCTGCCCTGCATTTGATCAATTGGATTTCACTGGTTTCTACCATTCCTGCCCATTTATTCTGATGCTCTGCACACTCCTTTGCCTGCCTGCGTGTCCGTTCCAGATCTGCATCCAAACGATGCAGGGTTTCTGTAATCCCCTGCTGTTTTTGGACAGCTTCTGACTGGGTGATCGGAGAAGGCGTTTCTTCCGGCGTCTCCTGGTACACCAGCCGTTCCTGAATAGATGCCATCATTGCCTGTGCTGCGCCTGCCTGTGCAGAAACCTCTGTCAACTGTTGTTGTATGGCATCCTGTTCCATGGATACCTGACGCAGCCTTTCTTCCAGATTGTTTCTGGTCTGCTGCCCCTGTTGATAAAATGCCACATCTTTCCTTGCCATCTTTAACTGTTCTTCCAACCGCTTCAACTGTTTTCCCATCTCTCTTACGTCACGGTAAAAAACAGCAATGTCTGCTTCCTGAGGCTCATACCCGCTGCCGGTGATCTCGCTGCCTTCACTGCGAATCTGTCCGGTCAATTCCTGATATGCATCATTGACAGATGCAAATTCCTTTTCCTGCTTTTCACGAAACAGCCGTGCCTGCTCACTGGCAGTTCTGGCTGTGTCCACCTGTGCCTGAGAGATATTTTTCTGACTACATGCTGCTTTCTTTGGATGAGTCAGAGAGCCACATACCGGACAGGGAATTCCTTCCCGCAAATCTGCTGCCAGAATTCCGGCCTGTTCCTGTACCCATATGTCAGAAAGTATATTGTATTGGGCTGTTGCTCTATTATCCTGCTCCACAGACTGGTTTCTGACTTTCAATGCGGTTTCCCATTCTGCTTTTTTGCTGCTCCAATCTTTCAACTTCAAATACAGATTCTGCTTTTTGCTGCCCTGTTCCTTTAATTGTGTGATTTCCTGCTCCAGTTCCAGCTGTCTGACCGGTGCACTGCTGCATTGTTCCATCTGTATCTGCAACGTTTGCTTTTCCTGCTCCAGTTGTCTGGCATCCTGTATATATTTTGCCTGTGCCTGTTCCAGCTGTTTTTGCTGTTTCCGGATTGCCTGTGCGTTGTTTTTTTCCTGTTCCAATTGCAAAAACAATGGTTCCATTTCCTGCAACCGATTCCGCTTTTGCAGCAGTGGTGCATACTCCTGCTTATAAGCTGCTTCACAGGCAGCCTGTTGTCTTTCTGCTGTCTCAGCCTGACGCTGTGCCTGTTGAAACGTCTTTTTGGTATCCGTCAACTGCTGTTCCAAACTGGTAACTTCCCGCTTACCTTTCTGGTATGCAGTTTCGTACCCGATCACTTCCTGACAACGACGCGCCCCATTGATCTGCACCCTCCGTGCCTGCTGCTCTCCCTCCCTGGCATCCAATTCTGCCTTTGCCTGCTTTGCCTGATGTAACGCAGCAAAGTGTTCATTGATCTGTCTGCCTTGTTCTTCTCTGCGCAGTGCCTGTTTATGCTGCTCCTCTAGTCGTGCCTGTTCTGCTTTTTGCTGTGCCTGAAACCGGGTCAGTTCCATATTGACCTGTTCTGCCAGTGCAACCAACTCCTGCCGCCTGGTCTGTGACTGAGACAGCAATTCCTGCCATTCTGTCTCATGACCGGTTTCCGCAATCCCTTCAATCTGCCGGAAAGCTGATTGCACTTCAGTTTCCAGTACCTCTAGTTCCTGACGCAGTACACCGGCACGATCCGAAAGCTTATTTTGCAGGGTCTGATACAGACGGGTATCAAATATTTTGGAAAAAATCTTCTTGCGCTCATCAGAATTTGCCTGTAACAGTTCGATAAAATCTCCCTGCGCCAACATGGCTGTCTTGGTAAACTGGGCACGATCCAGACCGATTAGTTCTACTATTTTCTGATTGATCACAGTACGGTTTCCCGGCCATTCTGTGCCATCTGGCATGATCAGCGCCACCCGCGCCTTTTGCTCTGTCAGCTTCACATTTCCTTCTGCATCTTTTCGCTTGCTGGTTCGTGTAAAATTGGGATTTCTCCGGATGGTATATGGTACACCTCTGCACAAAAATGTCAGTTCCACATAAGTCTCCACATCCGGCAGAGCATACTGACTGCGCATCATATCTCCATCCCGCTTCCCACCGCTGGTATCGTCATACAGCGCATAGACAATGGCATCAAATATGGTGGTTTTCCCTGCCCCGGTATCTCCTGCAATCAAAAAAATACCGCGATCGACCCGGTCAAACGCAATCACTTCTACCCCTGCATAAGAACCAAAGGCAGACATGGTCAGTTTCAATGGCTTCATGTGCGCACCTCCTCTTCTATCTCATCCAGGATCTCCTGTATATAGGCTTCCTGCTCTGCATTCAGCCCGTAACCATGCCGTTCTCTGTAAAACTGTGCAAACAGCTCCATAGGACTTTGCAACACACCCATTGCCTCTGTAGGCTGCATCCGGCTTCTGGTTCGGGTGTTATCAACATTCACTTCCAGCAGCTGGGGAAACCGCTCTTTTAACTGTTCTACTGGACGATAGGCCATTTCTGTCTCATCGGTCAGCGTCACGCTGATATAATCTTCTGACCGGTCCATCACAATGACATCTGCAAACTCACCTCTAATGGTGCGCACATCTCGCAGTGGATGAAGCGGTATTTCCTCTATGACAGGCGCCGTTCCTTTTTCTCCCAATGTCACCACTGTCATAGATTTTTGATATCTGCTTTCACTGACAGAATATTTCAATGGAGTGCCGCAATAGCGGATATGATCGGCTCCGATCCGCTGCCTCCCATGAATATGTCCAAGGGCCACATAGTCAAACTGACGGACTGCGGAAACATCTACATTGTCAAGTCCTCCTACATTCAGCGAAGGAAGTTCCGAATCACAGCATTCTGGTTTTTCTGTTCCACTGGTATAAAACTGATGAGATACCAATACATTGCGATGATCTGTTCTGATCTGTTCCCTCTCAATCATTGCCTGAATGGCAGAATGATAATCGGCAATCGCCCCCTCCGGAAACAACTGTCGTACATAGCCAGGCTTACAAAAAGGCAGCAAATAAAAATCCACTGCCCCATACCCATCCTGCAAAGTTACCTTTTGTAAATATTCCTCTGGGGTTTTCGGCAGATAACAGGCAAAATGCAGATGGAGTTTTTTTAACAGTGTACCCGCATAATTCAAACGATCCATGGAATCATGATTTCCAGCAATGATCATCACTTCCGGTACCGGTTTCACTTCTGAAAGCTCCGTGAGAAACTCATCAAACAGACTCACCGCCTCCCCGGAAGGAGCAGACTTATCATACACATCTCCCGCAATCACCACTGCATCTGGCATGAGACGCTGTACCTGCTCTACAATCTGGTGCAAAATATACCGCTGGTCCTCTTTCAAAGAATAACCATGCAGCATCTTGCCAATATGTAAATCCGATAAATGTACAAGTTTCATATTATTCTCCTTGGTTCAACCAACTTATTTAGGTATTTGAGAAACTCTCCAAAAAAGTTTAGTAAGTGCTGGCTAGGAAGGCAAATATGGCTTTTGAAGGCCATTGAAAACGCCGGTACTTGCTTTTTGGAGCAAATTGCGAACAAAAAGCTTAGTATCCGTTGCGTTTTCACCTGGCGAAAGCTTGCCTGAAAAAGCCATATTGCGAACGAAGACAGCACTTCAACAAAGTTACTGAATTTTTGCAATCACCTAACCTATTTTCCGAAGCACAGAAAACAATTCCCCTGCCTGCTCCAACTTTTTTTTACTTCCAAAACAACACCGATACCCGTTCTTGAAAACAGCTGCAAGCATCGTTCCCGTCTCCTGTATCTGCTCTACTGTGGCAGAAAATATTTCATCCCGCTCCTGTTGATAATCTGCTTCTCCAAATCCATTCATATAGGCGTTGAATGACTGCTCCCCCTGCTGCCTGGCACTACAGGGCAAGTCTTCCATGCCAATGGTGCCAATCAGGTAAGGTTCCAGTTCTTTTTGTGTAAGAGGCAACTGTGAAATATACTCTGCCGCTTGTTCATACGCCGCAAAGGTTTCCTTGCAGTTTGGATCCTCGTCAGAGTAAAACAGCAAATTACCGCTGATGGTATACAAGCGGAATCCATAGCCATATGCGCCCCCTTTTAACCGAACAGTCTGATACAAATATTCGGTGTTCAAAATATTTTTTACCACATCCAACACACCGGTATAAGAAAAGCCTGCCTTTTTGAAACTGCCGCCAAAGGCTGTATGCTGTCCGCCACCTGGTAACAGAAAGGCTTCATTGACCACAGCAGGATCCTTTTCTGCATCTGCTTCCATTGTAAGTAAGACTTTCTTTTGAAAAGGCTCATTTACGAAGCGATCCCTGTTCCTGTTGCTTCCTGACATATGGTCAGATACCACACATCTTTTTTCTGATAAAGCAGAGAAAAAAGATGTCATTTCCTTTGTGACCTCTACCAGCCCCTGTCTGGATGCCGTCACATCCAATATACACTGTTCCACGTTTAACACAGACTGTAATACATTCCCCATTTCCTCTGCTAACCGCGCCTGTCCTTCTTCTGAACAGGTAGTCCACTGCCGGAGGGCCTCATAAAAAGACAGTCCATTGATCTGCTCTAACAATCGCTCCTGTGGAGCAAAATAGGACATGGCTCGTTTCCGCACATAATATCCACTATCACACTGGAGATCGTTTTTCATACGGGTCAACAGTTGCAGTAACAATTCCTTCCACCGCTTTTGGTCAGAAAACCGGCTGGATGTAAGAATCTCCCGAATCAGTGCCAATCCATTCCCAAAGTCCCCTTCTAATACACGCATATCCACTGCAAGCATCGGGGTAAAAGCGTCACCATCTGTTTTATCTGCATACGTTTCTATGTAAAAAGACATGCCGCCTGTATACAGACGCGCCAGCGAAGATAAGGTTTCATAACGATGCTGTTCTGTTCCCAGACCGCCCAGCATTGCAGCAGCACCACCAAGCAAATGCAGCTGTCTGTCTGTCAATGCAGGCAACGGGAAATGACATCTCCAGTAAATAATGCCGTTGGTGGGGATGGCATGCCAGACGCAAAGATTTTGTCCAATCTGCACCTCTTCATTGTACAGCCGCACGCTTTCCCTGCTCAGATCAGACAGTTTCAGTCTGGGAATACAATCTGATACTTCCGGTTCATCCGGCGTGTTCTGATACTGAAATAGCCGTTCATTTGCCCTTTGCAGCTGCTGTAATGCGACTTCTGACATAGAGGACAGCTTCTTTGCCAGTTTGGCATCTTCCTCCCGCTCTTCTTTCTCCTCCAACCCGGCCACCGGTACCATCTCTGCCAGTACCCCTTCTTTTGGCTGTAACAATACCTGTTCCAACAATGTTTCAAAATACCCGGTATCCACCAATTGACGGAGACGTTCACAGACTTCCAGCCGTTTCAGCCACAAAAACGCCTGCGACTCCTCGTAAATCCAACTGTTTAAAATCTGTAATCCATACTCTACCCCCGGTGGATTGTCAAATTCCCCTTCCCGAATGGAAAATTCCCGCATGTGGATAGCTGCCAGTAAACTGTCCCTGTCCAGACCTTCTGCGCACAGACAAGTCACAGTATCCCGAATTACCTGCCAAAACCGCTCCAACTGTCCCCCTTTGCCATCCTGCACTTCAATGGACCATGAGGCATATACTGTCTCACAGTCATAAGTACTGCTGACAGACTGTCCGATGCCGGCTTCGATCAATGCCTTTTTCAGCGGCGCACCGGATACCTCTGCTACCACCTCTGACAAAATATCCAGTGCCTCGGCAGTCTGTAAATCCAGGGGAGAGCCAGCCTTTACCTGTAACAGATAGGCACTCTGTGTCTCTATATCCACTTCCTCCTCTGCCGGTACCGGAATATACAATCGCTTCCAGCCTCCATCTGATTGCGGCAGGGAATCAAACTTTACCGACTCTCCTGCTTCATACTGGCTGAGATATTCCCGGTCCATCCACTCTAAGATTTCTGCATAATCCATATCTCCATACAGATAGATATAACAGTTGGATGGATGATAATACTTCTGATGAAACCTGCAAAATGCTTCATAAGTCAATTCCGGAATCGATTGACAAATCCCGCCGGAATCGTGAGAATAGATGGTATCTGTAAACAGTGCCCGTTCTGCTTCTCTGCAAAAAATGGCATCTGCACTGCCATACGCCCCCTTCATTTCATTATACACGATGCCATTGACGGTCAAAATCTGTTCTGTCTGATCATACTCATACCGCCAGCCTTCCTGTCGAAAGATTTCTTCCTTTTCATAAAACAGAGGGTAAAATACACTGTCTAAATACAGATGAATCAAATTGCGAAAATCCGTCTCATTACAGCTGGCAACAGGAAAGACTGTTCGATCCGGATAGGTCATGGCATTTAAAAAAGTTTGCACAGACCCCTTTTCACATTCCGCAAATACATCCTTTACCGGAAACTTCCGGGAACCGCAGAACACTGCATGCTCTACAATATGTGCTACGCCTGTATCATCCTCCGGTATGGTAGGAAAGGCAATCTGAAAGGTTTTTTGTACATCCGGACAAGACACCACACAAATTCTGGCTTCCGTCTTTTCATGTCGGTACACCATTCCGATTCCTTCTATATCCTGCAACTTTTCTTCATACAACTTCCTGTATCCTGCTATCAATCTACGCCTCCCATAGTTCCACTCTGCATACATATAAAATCCGCCAGCCACGGCTGGCGGAAAAATGCATTATATTTTATTATTTCGTTTCACTACCAGTATCGGATCGCCGGCTTTTACCACTTCCTCCTCCGGTTCTGATAAAGTAAACTTCTCTGAATTGGCAATCACCACAGGAATGATCGGCAATCCACCTGATGCAACCAGCTTTTCCAAATCCACTTGCATGATCACATCACCGGCTTCAATCTCCTGCCCCTGTTCTACAAAAATTTCATAAGGAATCTCTTTCTCTGCTACATCTAACCCTACATGCAAAATCACCTCTGCCTCAGATTCTGTCCGAATGCAGATGGCGCGTCCTGTATGCATCACCAATGTCACCTTGCCGGTAGCCGGTGACACAATGGTTCCGCTTTTCATCTGAAGCGCAATGCCCTCTCCCAACAATCCATTGGCGTAGGTTTGATCAGGAAGTTCTTCCACGCCCAGCAGAATTCCATCAGCAGGGGCAAGCAACGTCTCACCCTTTCCTTTCAATATGTCTGACAAAATTCCCACTCCACATTCCTCCTTCTTCTGTTCTGCATGCAATTTATTGTCAAAAAGCACTTCCGACAATGATCTTCATACGCAAACGGTTATACATATCATACAAAAAAATCCGGCCATACACAAGCTTTTTTTACACAAAGTTTAACCACATGGATTCCCTGCTCCAGTTCTGTTTCTTTCCCCGGACTGCAATTACAATGCATCAAACAAAGACAATTGGTTGGACTGGGGCAGTCCTTGCAGAATGCCAAGCTCTACCATCTTGTCAATCATGGTCTTGCTGATTTTTGCCCGTTCTCTGAAATCATCCAAAGATAAAAACTTTCCAAATGATGCCGCCTCCTCGATACTCTGTGCCGCCTTTTCTCCCAGACCATCAATAGCGGCAAAAGAAGGCATCAGCTTTCCGTCTACAATCTGGAACCGCTGGGCTTTTGCCTTGTAAATATCAATGGGCACAAAATCAAACCCACGGGCATACATTTCCTGCACCACACGCATATCCTTATAGGTCACTTCCTCTTTCTGGCTCAAAGTGTCCTTCCGCTTCTGATAATCTGCCATATGGGCTTCCAACTTTGCCTTCCCCTGGCACATGAGCTCATAAGTAAATCCGGTGGCACGAATGCTGAAAAATGCCGCATAGTATGCCAGTGGATGAAATACCTTACAGTAGGCAATGCGCCATGCCATCATCACATATGCCGCCGCATGTGCCTTTGGGAACATGTATTTGATCTTTTTACATGACCAGATGTACCAGTCCGGCACATCATGGGCTCTCATATCTTCTTCCCAGTCCGGCTTCAATCCCTTTCCCTTTCGGACACTTTCCATAATTGTAAAAGATTCTTCCTTATCCATGCCCTTTCCGATCAGATAGATCATAATGTCGTCACGGGTACAAATACAGGTAGAGATGGTTGCTTTGCCCTCCTGTAATAAAGTCTGGGCGTTGCCTAACCATACGTCTGTTCCATGGGACAGTCCAGCGATTCGCACCAGATCCGAAAAATGCTGTGGTTTGGTATCTAATAACATGCCCATAGCAAAGTCTGTGCCAAACTCCGGAATGCCCAGAGCCCCTAAAGGACACCCTAAAATATCATCTGGTGTAATCCCCAAAGCGGACGTATTCTGAAACAGTGACATCACCTCCGGGCTATCCAGTGGAAACGTTCTGGCATCCAGTCCGGTCAGATCCTCTAACATACGAATCATGGTTGGATCATCGTGTCCCAGAATGTCTAACTTTAACAAGTTGTGGTCAATGGAGTGATAATCAAAGTGGGTGGTGATGATATTAGTAGTCATATCATTGGCCGGATGCTGCACCGGTGTAAAGGAGTTGATATCCTCTCCAAAAGGCAATACAATGATACCGCCTGGATGTTGACCGGAACTTCTGCGCACGCCTGCGCAGCCAGATGCCAGACGCACCACCTCTGCCGTCCGCTTATGAATGTTTCTCTCTTCAAAATAATTTTTCACATATCCGAACGCTGTCTTATCTGCTACCGTACCCACTGTACCGGCACGGAATGTCTGACCGGCGCCAAAAATCACTTCTGTATAAGCATGGGCCTTACTCTGGTATTCACCTGAGAAGTTTAAATCGATATCCGGCTCTTTGTTTCCTTTAAAGCCCAGGAACGTCTCAAAAGGAATGTCAAATCCATCTTTTTGCAATGGCTTGCCACACTGCGGACAAATTTTATCCGGCATATCACACCCGGCGCCTCCGGCAAATGCTTTTACTTCCTCTGACTCAAAATCACTATAGTGACAATTTGGGCAAATATAATGAGGACTGAGGGGATTCACCTCTGTAATACCGGACATGGTGGCCACGAAAGAGGATCCCACGGAACCTCTCGAACCTACCATATATCCATCTGCGTTAGACTTATTCACCAGTTTCTGGGCAATGATATACATCACCGCAAATCCGTTGCTGATGATGGAGTTTAACTCACGCTCTAATCGTTCCTCTACGATAGGCGGCAGTACCTCCCCGTAAATGGAACGAGCCTTATTATAGCACATCTCCCGCAAGTCCACGTCTGCATTGGGAATAACAGGAGGACATTTATCCGGACGCACCGGCTCGATCCGTTCAATGCTGTCCGCAATCAGGTTGGTATTGGTGATGACCACCTCTTCCGCCTTGTCACTGCCTAAGTACTGGAACTCTGCAAGCATCTCTTCTGTGGTACGGAAATACAGCGGAGCCTGATTGTCTGCATCTGCAAAGCCTTTTCCTGCCATAATAATGCGCCGGTATACTTCATCTTCCGGATTCATGAAATGCACGTCACAGGTAGCACACACCGGCTTGTTGAACTGTTCTCCCAGATCGCAGATCCGCCGATTCATATCCTCAATATCCTGTTCCGACTGAATGGCCGGAATGTCTTCCTTTTCAATCATAAACCGATTATTGCCGTTTGGCTGAATTTCCAGATAATCATAGAAATTCACAATCTTGGAAATCTCTGCATCTGACTCTCCACGTAATAATGCCTGATACAATTCTCCTGCTTCGCAGGCAGAACCTAAAATCAACCCTTCCCGATATTCCATCAGCTTGCTTCTGGGAATCTTGGGTCTGCGCTGGAAATAAGTCACATGGGACATAGAAATCAAGCGATACAAATTGATACGTCCCGTTTCATTTTTTGCCAAAATGATAATGTGATAAGAAGGCAATTTCCGAATGGCATCGTCATCTAACTTGCACATCTGGTCCATATCCGCCAGTGTCCCTACTCCCTTCTTTTCCAGCATCTCACACAGCTTGATGAAAATCTCTCCACAGCATTCCGCATCATCTACTGCACGATGATGGTGATCCAGAGAAATGTTCAGATTTTTGGCAACGGTATCCAGCTTATATTTGCTCAGTTTCGGCATCAGGGCTCTTGCCATAGCCACCGTATCAATGTAGGTAGGCTCATAGTCCTGCCCCAACACTTCCTTTGCATTGTAACTGATAAAACCGGTATCAAAGTCCGCATTGTGTGCCACCAGCACCGCATCCTTGCAAAATTCCAGGAATTGCGGCAATACCACAGAAATATCCGGACTGTCCACCACCATATCATCGGAAATGCCGGTCAGTTTCTCGATGTGAAAGGGAATGGGCTCTCCCGGGTTCACAAATTCACCAAACCGGTCAATGATCTTTCCATCCCGAATCTTCACCGCACCAATCTCAATGATATGGTTATACATAGGACTGAATCCTGTAGTCTCGATGTCAAACGCCACAAAAGTATGAGACAAATCCTGTCCCTGGTCATTTGTAACCATATATTTCATATCGTCTACCAGATAACCCTCTACACCGTAGATAATTTTAAAGGACTCATCTTTTCGATCTACTGCATGAAAGGCTTCCGGAAACGCATAGGCACAGCCATGGTCGGTAATGGCCATGGCCGGATGGCCCCATGCCTTTGCCTGTTTCACCAGAGCAGATGCATCCGAAAGTCCGTCCATTTCACTGGCCTTGGTGTGACAGTGCAATTCCACACGCTTCTTTGGTGCATTGTCCACACGCTTGATCACGGTGTTCACACTCTTTTTGATGCCGCTGATGGACATCAAACCCAGTTCCCTGTCGAATTTATCTTCCTGACACACCCCTTTTACCGTATAAAATTCACCTGCTTTAAAATCCTTTAACATTTCATCTACGAATTCAGAATCAATGAACAACTTTCCATTGATGGTATCGGTAAAATCCGTAATGGAAAAAATGACGATGAACTTCTGCCCGTTGCGCAGTTCTCTCTTTTCCAAAGACAAGATCTTGCCCCGTACAATGACTTCCCCAAAGCCTTCCTGCAGCTCTGAAATGGAAATGGATTCCCCTTCAAAATCACGACCATACACCACGTCTGGATTTTCAGAACGCTTGTATCCTCTGGTAAAGGAACCGCCCTTTCCTTTGCCTTTGCTCCAATCTTTCTTTGCATCCTTTTTAAAGTCCTGTCTCGGCTCCTTCCTGTCGCTTTTCTCATTCTGAGAAGGAGTTTTCTCCTTTACCGGAACAGAAGATCCAGATGCCCCATGAGACTTTCCTGACACAGCCGTTCCAGTCTGCGCCACAGATACCCCCGCTTCCCAGGGGGGCAGTTCTGCCGGCTGACCGGTGCTGGCTGGCTCTGGCAACGTTTCATATACCGGTTGTTCCTGGTTTTCCATCGGCTGCGCCATCTGACGCTGACGGAGATAAGCGGCCTCCCGCTCTTCCCGCTCCTTTGCCTGCTTTTCCATATCTCTTGGCACATATTGCATTTCCACATTGGTGGAAAACCCGCACCGTTCTGTAAAAATCTTTTGCAGATGGTGACCGATTTCCGGCCCATTGTGCCTGCCCAGCCAGGAATCTTCTATTCCCACCTGTAACAGTTCTTCTCCTTTGAACTCCCAGCTTGCCTGCCGCAGCAAACTGTAAGAAACTGCACTGGCCTGCTTCACTTCCAGAAGGATGCTGTCTTTGTAACGCTCCAGCAGATTCTGAGGCGTATACTGAGAAGACAGATGAAACCGCTCCATCAGCTGTACCCGGATTCCATCCGCCCCCCACAACTGTCTGCCCATCTGTGTTTCGATTCTATACACCAGATCCTTTTCAATAAGGCGCGGTGAATGAATGTAAACCCGTATAGCACTCTTGTCTCTGGTATAATTGATATGGGAAACCGTTACCAGATTCAGTAATTCTCTGGTAGTGTCATCAAAATCCAGTTTTGGAAATGTATCAAAAAATTTCTTTTCCAACGATGCTCATCTTCCTTTTTGCCCCTTATGGGCATATGATCATAACTACAGGGAAACCGTCTCCGTACCGTTCCCCCAGTTCTTCAATTCTTCGTACAATACATGTAACAGCTGATCTTCCGGTACCTTTTTGATGATCTCCCCTTTTTTGATGAGAAGTCCTACGCCATCCCCGCCGGCAATGCCCAGATCGGCTTCTTTTGCTTCTCCTGGTCCGTTCACCACGCAACCCATCACAGCCACTTTCAGATTCAGATGATCAAAACCGGAAACCATCGTCTCCACACGGTTTGCCAGACCAATTAGATCTATCTTGGTACGTCCACAGGTAGGGCAGGATACGATCTCGATGCCTCCCTTACGCAGTCCCAACGTACGCAAAATCAGCTTGGCTGATTTGATTTCTTCTACCGGGTCACCCGTCAGAGACACTCGAATGGTATCACCGATTCCCTGGCTTAAAATCAATCCCAGTCCAATGGAAGATTTGATATTACCGGAAATCAGAGTACCAGCCTCGGTAATGCCCACATGCAGTGGATATGGACACTGGGGTGCCAGCAGTTCGTGTGCCTTTACACACATCATCACATCTGAGGATTTGATGCTGACCACCAGATTATCATAGCCATATTTCTCAATCATGGCAACCTTATCCAGTGCACTCTCCACAATGCCCTCTGCGGTTACACCCCCATATTTTTCTACCAGATGCTTCTCTAAGGAACCGCTGTTGACCCCTACACGAATGGGCACCTGATATGCCTTTGCCTTTTCCACCACTGCCTGTACATGCTCTTCCGAACCGATATTCCCTGGATTGATACGGATCTTATCTGCCCCGTTTTCAATGGCAGCAATGGCCATCTGATAATCAAAGTGAATATCCGCAACCAGCGGAATGTGAATCTGCTTTTTGATCTCACGGACAGCCGCTGCTGCCTGTGCATTTGGCACAGTGCAACGGATAATATCACAGCCTGCTTCCTCCAGCTGCAAAATCTGCCGTACGGTAGCTTCCACATCCTCTGTTCTGGTATTGGTCATAGACTGGATCAGAATGGGATTGCCTCCACCGATCACTCTGTCTCCTATCTTCACTACTTTTGTATGCTCCCGATACATCTCTGGTGTCCTCCTATATTCCACGGCCAAATCTCCTATGAACGCAATATGACTGCTTCATATTCGCATCCTAATATGCCACTGTGACATCCATGTATGCAGATGCCTCTCTATAATACATTTTTGATATCATTAAACAACACTGCCACCATCAAAATCATCAGCAGGACAAAACCTACAAATGTGACAATGGCTTCTTTTTCCTTTGCCACCGGCTTTCCTCTCACTGCCTCGATGAAGCAAAACAGCAGCCTGCCGCCGTCCAGTCCCGGAATGGGCAGCAGATTCATCACACCCAGGTTGGCACTGATCATACCCAGAAAATTGGCCATGGTCAAAAACATGGTCATGAACTTGGTATAATTGGACTCATCCTGTGTCACTTCCTGCACATCATCTACCAGTGTATCCACTGTAGTGGCAATTCCCACAGGACCTGAGAAATTATTAAGGGAAAAACCGGACGTAATCATCTGACCTAAGGATTTCACCACTACTTTTACTGTAAATTCCACTTCCCGGAATCCATAGACAAGTACCTCCAATCCTTTTGCCTCATAATACTGTCCGCCATATACACCGATCAGATATCCATTGTCTTCCTCACTCCATTTGGGCTGAATGGTGGTGGTATACCGGACACCATCCCGCTTATACACCAGTGTCAGTTCTTTTCCTGGATTCAGATTGTTATTTAACGTAATATCACGATAAAAATGAACAGAAGAACCGTTCAGTTTGACAATCTCATCTCCAGACTGCAGACCAGCCTCCTGTGCCGGATAGCCTTCCAACACATCCATGATGATAGGCTTATCTACGCCGGACTGAGAAACAATAATCAAAAACACAAAAAAAGCCAACAGGAAATTAAAGAAAGGACCTGCAAACAACACGGCAATTCTTGCCCATACTGACTTGGATGCAAAGCTGTCTTCTGCCGCTGCTGTTGTTTGTGCCTGTTCTTTTGCTTCCTCTGTATCCGGCAGTCCCATGTCATTGCCCTTCATGATGCAGGCACCGCCAAAGGGAATCAGCTTAATGGTAAAACGGGTATGTTTGCCCTGAATGCCAATCAGCTCCGGTCCCATCCCTATGTCGAAAGATTCCACTTTGATGCCATTCTTGCGTGCCAGCAGGTAATGTCCAAACTCATGTACCACCACCACCAGACTGAATATCACGAAAAATAAGAGAATACTGATAATACTCATGTCATTCCTTTCCTGTTAATTCACTTTCCCTGCAATATATTCATATACGGCAGCTTCTGTTTCTAAAATCTGTTCTACATTTGGTGCATCTACCCAGGAAACTGCCTGCATACACTCTGCGATCAAATCTGTAATGGCAAGATAGCCGATCTTTCGCTGCAAAAACAGCCCTACTGCTTTTTCATTGGCCGCATTGAAAATCGTCGGTGCATTGCCACCCTTTCGTCCTGCCTCATATGCCATGGCCAGACCGGTAAATGTATCCAGATCCGGTGCTTCAAAGGTAATCTGTTTCATAGCGGCAAAATCCAGACGGTCTCCCGGCAGGTATCTCCGCTCCGGATAATATAAGGCATACTGAATGGGCAGTTTCATATCCGGCGTACCCAGCTGTGCGATGATGGCGCCATCTTTATACTGCACCATAGAATGGATCACACTCTGTGGCTGTACCACTACCTGCACCTGATCATAAGTCACGCCAAAAAGCCACTTGGCCTCCATGACCTCTAATCCCTTATTCACCATAGTAGAAGAATCGATGGTGATCTTCTGCCCCATGGCCCAGTTTGGATGTTTTAATGCATCCTCTACCTGAATATCCGCTAACTGTGCTCTGGTACGTCCTCTAAACGGACCACCGGAAGCCGTCAGTAAAATCTTGTCAATTTCCTTTGGATTCTCTCCATTCAAAGACTGGAAAATGGCAGAATGTTCACTGTCCACCGGTAAAATCTTCACCCCTGTTTCCTTTGCCAGCGGCATGATGAGATGCCCTGCTGTCACCAGTGTCTCTTTATTGGCCAGTGCAATATCTTTTCCTGCCTTCATGGCTGCAATGGTGGGACGGATGCCGATCATACCCACAATGGCAGTGACCACAATCTCCGCCTCCGGTGCGGTAGCCACTTCAATCAGCCCCTCCATGCCTGATACCACTTTTGTATTGGTATCCGCAATCCGAAGTGCCAGTTCCTTTGCCTTTTCTTCTGTCCACATGGCAGCCAGCTTCGGATGGAAACAGCGGATCTGCTGTTCCAGTAAATCCACATTGCCTCCTGCCGCCAGTGCAACTACCTCTATATCCTGTTGCGTTTCTGCCACCTCCAGTGTCTGTGTCCCGATGGAGCCGGTAGAACCCAGAATCGCTATTTTCTTCATCTCATGCCTCAATTCTAAAAGCGCCTTTTATGATCACTGTAAAGATACGAACCTGTTCCGCTTTCTTTTATTTCTTTACACCGCCAAAACGTCTGTCTCGCTTATTATATGCCTCGATTGCCTTCATCAATTCATCCTTATTGAAATCAGGCCAGAAAATATCCGTCACATAAATCTCTGTATAGGCCACCTGCCATAGCAGATAATTGGAAAGCCGAATTTCTCCGCTGGTACGGATGAGCAAATCCGGATCCGGAATTCCTTTTGTGTCCAGATAAGAAGCAATGGTTTCCTCGGTAATCTCTTCCGGTATCAGCTTTCCCTCTGCTGCATCCTGAGTCATCCGCGTTACCGCACGTCTGATCTCATCACGACTGCCATAATTGACTGCAATCACAAAGGTGAGACCTGTATTGTCTTTTGTCTCAGACTCCAGTCGATTGATTCCTTCAATGATGTCTTCTTCAAAACGGGTCCTATCCCCGATCATGATGACACGTACATTGTTCTTCACCGCAATCTTGAGCAATCTCTTACAATAGTAACGGAACAATGTCATCAACGCAGACACTTCTTCCTCTGAGCGTTTCCAGTTTTCTGTGGAGAACCCATATACGGTTAAGTACTCAATGCCCAGTCTGGCTGCATCTTCTACCGTCTGCTCCACTACCTTACAGCCTTCCTTATGTCCCATTGTTCTGGGCAGATTTCTTGCCTTTGCCCAGCGTCCATTTCCATCCAGTATGATCGCCACATGCTTTGGAATCACCAAATCAGCCATTTTGCACCTTTTTCCCTTCCTCGATTTTATAATCACTGTTGTCTCCAAAAAAGGACTGCTGCACACAGCACTGCAACAGTCCTTCCTACTTATTTCAGCACAATTTCTTATACTGTCATGATTTCCTTTGTCTTTGCTTCAATCAGCTTATCAATCTCCGCCACATACTGATCAGTCAGCTTCTGGATTTCCTCTTCATAATCCTTCTGCTCATCTTCTGTGATGTCACCTGCTTTATTCTGTTTCTTAAATGCATCATTGGCATCTCTGCGGATATTGCGGACCGCAACCTTGGCTGCATCCCCTTTCTTTTTTACATCCTTTGCCAGTGTCTTACGTCTCTCCTCTGTCAGCTCCGGGAATACCAGACGGATCACCTTACCATCGTTATTTGGAGTAATGCCCAGATCAGACGCAATGATCGCCTTCTCGATGGCCTTAATCAGAGACTTGTCCCATGGCTGGATCTGGATCATCCGTGCCTCCGGTACGGATATGTTGGCTACCTGCTGCATAGCAGTGGGAGTGCCATAATATTCTACTGTAATCTTATCTAACAAATGTGGGTTCGCACGTCCTGCACGAATATTCATATATTCATGTTCCAATGCAGTGACAGACTTGCCCATCTTCTCTTCATATGGTTTTGTAATCTGACTCATTTTTTACCCTCCGGTTTCGTTTTTATAACTGATTGTGATTTGTACACACATAATCTGCTGCTATGTGATGTTTCAAACCGACTATACTTATGCGGTCACGATGGTGCCGTGATTCTCCCCATTCATGGCATAGGTAATGCCATTCTCTTCATTGAGGCTGAATACCTGCAGCGGCATATGATTCTCCATACACATAATAGAAGCGGTCAGGTCAATGACTGCCAACTGCTGCTCTACCACCTCATTGATGGAGATGGTTTCATATTTCTTCGCATCCGGATTCTTCTTCGGATCACTGTCGTATACACCATCGATTGCTTTTGCCAGCAGAATCACATCTGCCTCCATCTCAATGGCACGCAGTACAATCCCTGTGTCGGTAGAGAAATATGGATGACCGGTGCCTCCTGCAAAGAACACCACCCTGCCCTGTGCAAATGCAGCATTGGCATCGTCCTTGGAAAACAGCTTGGTCATTGCCCCGCACTGGAATGGTGTAAAAATCTCTGTCTGCATCCCTACAGAACGGAAAATCTCCGACACATAAATACAGTTCATAATGGTAGCCAGCATTCCAATCTGATCCGCCTTCGGTCTGTCGATGGCATTGCTGGAACGCCCTCTCCAGAAGTTACCACCGCCAATGACGATTCCCACTTCTACTCCATTATCTACAGAAGCCTTTACCTGCTCTGCAACCATCTTACAGGTAGCCTCATCAAAACCGGTCTTCTTCTCGCCGGCTAACGCTTCTCCACTTAACTTCAAAAGCACTCTGCGCTTTTTCATACTCTTCCTCCAACTCCAAAGTACCTTTTCTTTCTTCTGATGGCACTCTTAAGATTGATTATAACATATCCTTCCAGAAAAGTAAATAAACAGTAACACAACAAGCAATAACTTTACTACCTTTTGCAGTTTCTGTTTTTATCTACTTCTTTGTATTCTGATTTCCAAACTTCTTTTGCAATTTGGGAATCACATAGGACACAGAACGAAGCAGTCCATTGGACAACAAACCTTTGGCCGTCTGCCCCACACTTTCCCTGAAATTCATCTTTTCCAAAAATGTCTGAATCCCTGTCTGGATGCCGGCAATTCCATGCCCATAGGCATCTGACTTCTGTAAATACTGACGCAGGCTTTCCGGCAGCTGCTCGGCTTCTTTTCGAAGCACAGCATGATCTACCATCAGTTTCTCTCCTGATAACTGCAAAAACGGACAGTCTCCAATGATCGGCTCATAAATCTCATGAATCCTGTCATAACTTCCCGTGACAATGTTTCTGACTTTCTCCGGATTTTCTGCCACATACATTCTGGAATCTCCATAGTAGGACAAACTGCATAGTTTCATATACAATTCAAAACAAGTGGTTTCCTGAGGCAAAAAGCAGGCAGCCGCCACAATCGCGGCACGGCGATTCTGATACAATAACCCATCTATCCCATCATTGGTGCAAATTTCATACACCGGTTTTTGCAACCGTCCCGGTACATAAAAGCTGCTCCATGTCTCCATGGCCTGCTCAAACTCAGCCCTGGAAATCATACCATACTTATATACACCATCCGGTTCCTCAATATTGCTCTGGTAAATAATATGGGTCTTACCAGACATACAATGTACGATGGGACTGGGAAGCAGACACGCACCGGTCCAGGAATAGTCCTCTCTGTTTCGCTTCCGATTCTCCTGATGCCAGGCCTGCACATCCTCTACCACAAATATCATATCGATCTGGGGCAGACTGTTCTCGTCGTACCCTGTCTGCTTAAATACACCGGAGCCATAACCAAAAGCCGCTACAACCTCCGGTCGTTTTGCGATAAAATTTTTCAATTTCGCATCTATATTCATCATAAACTATCCTCATCCCAACCCCTTATGCCTGTACTGCGAAGTGGTTTTTACCTCTAAACATCTTTGCCAAACTTTGGTTGACACTAACAAGAGTATACCATAACCCCTTTGAAACCGCAACTAAAATACAAAACAGCCATAGGAGACTTTTTTACTTGATTTTCATATCCTTTGTGCTATGATAGATGTGTTTGTCCGTCCCCTGATTTCTATCGGTGGACACAGTCACTTTATATGATGGATATCAGCCGGGCTGCAAAATGTCACAACACATTTCACACAACAAAATCACTCACAAACGGAGGACATCAAACAATATGAAACCCCAAGCATACATAAACCGTCTGAAACAGGCGGCAAAGCACAACCAATATTACATTCTGTCCAGTCTGCGCTGGCTGGTACTTTCTTCTCTCACCGGACTGATAGTTGGTGCATTCAGTTCTGCCTTTTCCTGGTGTATGACCACAGCCACAAATCTTCGATTGGCCCATGACTGGCTGTTGTTCCTGCTGCCGATCGGCGGTCTGATCATCGTTTTTTTCTATCACATTGCCCATATGGAAAATGACAAAGGTACCAATCAGGTACTGACTGCCGTCAGAGGTGTCAACAACATTCCTTTCCGTCTGGCTCCCCTGATTTTCGGATCGACCGTCATTACCCATTTATTTGGTGGTTCTGCTGGTCGAGAGGGTGCCGCCCTACAGCTGGGAGGCAGCATTGGAGACAAGATCGGACGTGTATTCCGCTTGGATGATGGAGATCGAAAAGTGATGGTTATGTGCGGAATGTCTGCTGCATTCTCCGCATTGTTTGGTACCCCTATGGCTGCTGCTATCTTCCCTTTGGAAGTTGCCAGTGTAGGAATTATGCAATATTCCGCACTGCTGCCCTGTATTTTTTCTTCTTTGATTGCATCCCAGTTCGCTGCTACTATGGGAATCGCACCGGAAGCTTTTGTGATTCATGGGATTCCTGCATTCACATTGATTCCTGCACTGAAAATTATGCTGGTCGCAGCACTGTGCGGTGTGGTCAGTACAGGCTTTTGTTTTGTTCTGTCCTATACTCATAAAAAATATGCACAGTTTTTCAAAAATCCCTATATCCGTATTGTAGTTGCCGGTGTGCTGATCATTGCGCTGTCTTTGCTTTTACAGACCAGAGATTACAATGGTGCCGGTATTCCTGTCATTGAGCGAGCTATGGAAGGAGATGTGGTCTGGTATGCCTTTCTCGCAAAGATCATTATGACCGCACTGACGTTGGGAGCAGGTTATCGGGGTGGTGAGATTGTACCATCCTTCTTCATCGGTGCCACACTGGGCTGCCTTGTGGGACATCTGCTTGGCATTTCTCCTTCTCTGTGTGCGGCTGTAGGCATGATTTCCCTGTTTTGCGGTGCCACCAACTGTCCGCTGGCCTCCATGTTGATCGGTTTTGAGTTATTTGGTTTCCATGGTGTATATTATATTCTAATTGCAGTAGCAGTCAGCTATGCAGTATCCGGTTACAGAGGACTGTACCAGCAGCAGGAAATTGTGTATTCGAAATATAAAGCAACCCACCACAAAGCCTGATTCAGAGTGTTTTCAGGTACAAAAAGAATTCTGCAAATGCAGAATCCCCACACCTGCGTAATAGGCTTTTCGTTTATACAAAAAGCCGTGACAGACCAGTGTTCCTTATCGACACACTTGTTCTATCGCGGCTTTTTATTTTCCTTTATTCAGTTATCTATTCTCCATTTCAATGCATACCAGCCGCAAGGATTTCCTGGGATCTGGTATCGTTTGGCTGAGGTTTGGCCTTTTGACCAAATGTGGTAATAATATCTTTTCGGGTCACAATCCCTACAAAATACCGTCTATCATCTACAACCGGAATAAAATTCTGATTGGCTGATCGCATCAGCAGCTTTTCCATACTCACCCGTATATCTGTGGCAGGATTCCAGCCCCTGCGCAAAATATCTTTCACTTTCGATGTCTGTAAAACCGTCTCCCCTTCCCTTACAATGGCCCACAAGAAATCCCCCTCGCTGATACTGCCCACATACTGCCCATTCTGGCGCAGCACCGGCACCGCTGTAAATCCACTCTCTCGTAACACCTCTAACGCATCCTCTAATACATCTTCGTCCGTCAAATACGTAATCTCATATTTCGGACGTAACAATCCCAATACATTCACTGTTTGCTCCTTTCCTACGACTCCCTTCCCCAAGTGCCGTATCCTCTCCTGCCTGCCAGAAAAATTTCTGTGTGGAGTCCTTATCGTGCTGTAGACAATGTAATCAATCATCTCTACTACACTGTAAACAGTATATCAGAAGAATGTGTATAATTTTTGAACAAATTCTAAAGAGACTGGAATCTTTCATTTTACAGCAAAAACTTTTTCTTTTTCTTTGGTTTTTCAAAAAGTTCTGTTATAATAGTGTATGGTAGGAAAGTTTTTACAACAATCCAGAGCCATTTGCAGTTTCATCTCATACTGTTTGACAGAGGCTCTATACCAATATAAATATCAAATGAATTTATTATTTTTATAAAAACGGAGGATACTATGGCTTTTGATGGCATTGTAATACACAGTCTGGTCAATGAAATGAACCAGAAAATCACAGGAGGACGCATCAGCAAAATTGCACAGCCTGAGGCAGATGAGCTGATTCTAACCATCAAAAAGGGGCGGGATACCCATAAGCTGCTGCTCTCTGCTTCTGCCAGTCTGCCACTGGCTTATTTTACAGAACTGAACAAACCAAACCCTATGACAGCACCTAACTTCTGTATGCTGCTACGCAAGCACATAGGCAATGGAAAAATTCTCTCGGTTTCCCAACCAGGATTGGAGCGCATCATTGATATTACTGTGGAGCATTTAGATGAGTTGGGAGATTTGAAGCAGAAACATCTGATCATAGAGTTGATGGGGAAACACAGCAATATCATTTTTTGCAGCGAGGATATTGTGGAAGATTTTGAAGCCGGTCAGAAAGGCTGGCGGATCTTAGACAGCATCAAACACATTCCGGCACAGGTCAGTTCCATCCGGGAAGTCTTGCCGGGAAGACCCTACTTCATTCCCGATACAATGAACAAACAAAACCCGCTGTCCGCATCCGAAGAAGAAATTGCTGCTTCATTACAACCAGGACTGCCTCTTTCTAAGGCACTCTATACCGGTTTTACCGGCATCAGTCCTGTCATTGCGGAAGAAGTGGTATTTCGGGCCGGATTGGATTCTTCGATTCCAGTCAGTACCCTGACAGATGCAGAAAAATTCCATGTGGCCCACACTTTTTGCAGGCTGTTAGATGATGTGCGGGAAAATCAATTCCAGCCCAATATTGTATTCGAAGGTGAAAATCCAGTAGAATTTTCCGCCCTGTTTTTGGATCTGTATGGGGAAGAGCAGACGGTCTGCTATGACACCATCAGCGAAGTGCTTGCCAACTATTATACAGTACGCAACCAGTTAAGCCGCATCCGGCAAAAAACTGCGGAACTTCGAAAAGTGACCCAAACCCACTTAGAGCGGAGCCGCAAAAAATACGACCTGCAGCAACGACAGCTGGCAGATACAGAAAAAAGAGAAACTTATAAAATTTACGGAGAACTATTAAATGCGTACAGTTATAGTATTGAACCCGGTGCCAAATCTGCAGAATTGCTGAACTATTATACCAACGAAACAATCACTGTTCCGCTGGACCCTACTCAGACCGCACAGGAAAATGCCCAGCGATATTTTGCCCGCTATAATAAATTAAAGCGCACCTACGATGCATTATCTGAACTGATTCAGGAAACATCCGGGGAAATTGAACATTTAGAATCCATCGCCACTGCCATTGATCTGGCAGTAAATATAGAGGATCTGGTGGAAGTCCGTCAGGAAATGGCGCAATATGGATACATCAAAAAGCATACTGCTTCCGGCAAAGGCAATCGCAGAGAAAAGGTAGTCAGCAAACCTTACCACTACATTTCCTCCGATGGGTTTCATATGTATGTGGGAAAAAATAACTATCAGAATGACGAACTGACCTTTCACTTTGCAGACAATGGCGATATGTGGTTCCATGCCAAAAAGATGCCAGGCTCTCATGTGATTGTAAAATGCTCCGGCAAGCCACTGCCAGACCGGACTTATGAAGAAGCAGGCCGTCTGGCAGCCTACTACTCAAAAGGCAGAAACAATGACAAAGTAGAAGTGGATTATATTGAAAAAAAGCAGGTGAAAAAAACACCAGGCGGCGCCCCTGGCTTTGTCATCTATCACACCAACTATTCCATGATGGCAGAACCAAACATTGATGGCATAAAGGAAGTATAACACAGAGTCATCTGGTTTTTCATCTGCACAAAAAAGTTCCGGGATCGGTCAATGTGAGTTGACCAATCCCGGAACTTTTTGTGTTTACTGTTCTGTTGTTGCGATTCTATGATTTTCTGCCATTCTGTATGTTTTTTCCATCAGAATCGCCCTCTGCCCTCTTATGGCTGCTGAGTCAGAATCTGCTCCACCTGCTCTCTCCGCTCAAACAAGACGCAGCCGCCCGCATGGTCTTCCATTAGAATCTCACCACTTCGCAGTGCAGTAAACAATCTGGAATGCATGGCTTCTAAAAGAGACTGCTCCCTTACGCTGCTGTCAGAATAAGGAGAAAACGGACATGGTTCCGCCCCACCATATGCGTTGATATGGAAGAATCCACGTCCTGCTGCCAGACAACCGCCTGAGGACTTTTCATCTCCCGGAAAAGAAACCAGAACCATTTCCGGATATTCTTCCCGAAGTCTTGCCAGTTTCTCCCTTAAAAATGCTCTCTCCGCATCTTGAGGGGCCAGTTCCTCACTTTCTTCTGTCACCGGCACAAACTCTACGAAAAATACTACTTTACAACCACGATTCTTCAGTTCATCCAGAAATGTATGTTGCACAATATCTTGAAGATTCTGAGTGGTCACTGTAATAGAAGCCCCAAAAATCAAACCATTCTCCTGCATCCGGTTCATGGATGCGATCAATTTCTGATAAATCCCTTCTCCCCGCCGTAAATCGGTCACCACTTCACTGCCTTCAATACTAAACACAGGAATCACATTACGAGACTTTTCGAACAACTGCATATACTGGTCATCAATCAATGTACCATTGGTAAAAACCGGAAATAAAATCTCCGGTATCCTGCCTGCCGCTTCGATGATATCCCTGCGAATCAGTGGTTCTCCACCGGCAAGCAAAATAAACCCAATCCCCAGTTCTTTTGCTTCTGCAAACACACGAAGCCATTCTTCATCGGTCATCTGACCGGAAGCCGCCTCATCATGGCAAGCATGGTTGGCTCTTGCATAGCATCCTGCACAATGCAGGTTACACAAGCTGGTGATACTGGCAATCAAAAACGGTGGAATGTGTTCTCCCTTTTTTTCATACTCTGCCCGAATTTTAGAAGCCTTTTTGCTGGCAGCAGCATAGCGAATCATAAATGCACTTTCCTTTGGATCACTGAGCGTGGCACGCAGTGCCCCCTTTACAATGGACTCCACACCATTTGTCATATATTTCTGCAAATCGGATTTCCCGTTCATATATACCTCCCTTTCGCCAAATCAGCGTCAGATTACACAAATCACATGTTGAAACAATCCTCTTTTTACTTGTGCGCAATTACATTGTGCACAATTCACTATATTGATCATACAACATTTCCGCTTCTGTGTCAATGTACCCTCACCTTTTTCTCAGTAAAATTTCCTGCATGTGTGTCCGTATCCTGTGCGCTACACTAAAAAAGCCAACTGGCTTTCCCTTTTCAGAAAACCAGCCGGCTATCCTTTATTCCAGGCTCCAATCTTCTATCTGATAAATATGCGGAACATCCGTCTCCACATACTGAACCTGAATGGTATCTCCCTCTCTGATCAGGATCAGACTTTCGTCTGCATTCAGGAATCCTTTATACACATCACCGTTTTCTGCTGTAATGTATACCACAGGAACTTCCTCCAGTTCTACGATGCGGACTTGTTCCACTATCACACTGCCTTCGCTGACGTCACCAGACACACTGCCTGAAGCAATTCCCTGGGAACCAAGAAGTTTTTTGTAATTCTTCATTGCCTCTGCCTGGGTACTGCCGGTTGCCACGATTCCATAATTTTCTACATTGACCAATGCATAAAGTTTTACCAGTCCACCGTCATCTTTCAGTACCATAATGTAAGTTGCCTGTCCGGATACATTGATGAGAGACGGAAAAGAAGCGGTATAGCCTTTCTCCTGTACTTCTCCCTCTGCTGCAGACATGGCAGAATATTCTTCTGCACCGGCTACCTGATAAAAGGTATATTCCCCTGTACGGGCATTGCTGATGATAAAACCAATGTTGCTTTCATCTCCACCTACAGAAGTCACACCGGTAAAATACCATACATCATCCTCAATGGTAATATACCCATAATCATCTGTGGTCACCTTACAGTCCAGATTGCCAAACTTGCTGTTCCAGTAGCCATTTTTCAAAGTACCATACCAGTTATATTTCTCGCTGGCAAGATCGCCGCTGTATACAATGTCAATCCAGGATGGCACATCTCCTACCGGATAAATCTGAGAAGACCCATCACACGGGTTAAACAAAATCACTTCTGACACATCTCTTGCCCCAAATAATCCGGCATGAGAAGACACACAAGAGACAATATAATAAGGATTTCCCTGATCATCAATCTCAAAATAATACTGGTCAAGCATTTTTGTAGGATATGCAAAACGCAGCGCCCGGAACAGATCCTCTCCAAAATAAGCACTGGGTACATATCTCAACGGTGTCCCCAATTTTACATACTCCGCTGTATTTTTCACTGGATCCACCATTACATAGCCGGGAACCCCATTCTTTTTGTTATTCAGCCACTTAAAAAAGCTGGCATATTCCAGATTGGCCACTTTCTTAGGGGCACCCTGATAATTGATCTGGCTATATCTGCCGCTGATCTCATACTGAGACACCACTTCTGAAAGAGAGCCCATGGTACGGTTTCCAATGATCCTGGCAGAATTGGTATCCATCAACGCAATATTGGAGACGGAACTTGCCTCTTCCATATCAGTTGCAAAATCTGCTGTTTCTACTGTGATCATATTGGCATACCGGGATGCATGAAATAGTTTCGCAGAAGACAGGCTGCCAATCAAAAGAACCAACAAGGGAACTGCTGCAACCAACCCGCTGATGGCCACCTGCCGGTTGATCCTTTGCATTTTTTCATCCGGTACCTGCACCACATTCTTTTTTCCTTTGTTGGGATTAATGGACTGCAATTCCAGTTCTGCACAAACGGCAAAAGTCCCCCACATCAACCCCAGTACCACCAGCAAATAAATCCAGAAACCTCCGCTCTGTAAATTCAATGCCGGCAGACACACGTAATAAATCAACGCACCAGACACCAATCCAGTTGCAATGGAAACGATATATTTTTTCATACGTACTCCTTCTGTGGAATGTTCCACCAAACTCACATGATCCTGCAAGAGACTTCATTTGCTCTGTTTCATGTTGCTCCTATTATAAACATCCAACGCCAGGTTGTCCAGATTCATTTCTTAAAAATTTATGACGATTCAAAGCCATCACCGGCTCTGAACCGCCATATTCTGTTTCCTATTCTTCTGTGTTGCTTTTCGCATTCTCTGTCTCTTCCGGCTCTATTACAGGCGGTGGAGTCAGCACATCTTCATACAATGCTTCATACTTCCGTGCAGAAGTATCCCAAGAGAAATCCTGCTCCATTGCCCGTTTTGCCATAGTATCCCACGCCATACGATTGTGATAATATGTACGCTTGGCATAGCTGATGGTATTCATCATTTCATGAGCGTTGTAATTTGCAAAGGAAAATCCGGTTCCCTCTCCTGTATACTCATTATATGGCTTTACAGTATCCCGCAAACCACCGGTTTCTCTGACGATTGGCAGAGTACCATACCGCAGACTCATCAGCTGACTCAAGCCACAAGGCTCAAACAAAGACGGCATCAAAAATGCATCACAGGCCGCATAAATCTTATGAGACATAGGTTCAGAATAATAAATCTGGGCAGATACACGATTCGGGAACCGTCCTGCATAGTAACGGAACAGCTGCTCATACCGATATTCGCCGGTTCCCAATACTACAAGCTGGGTATCCGGCTGACAGATATTTTCCATCATATAGTTCACCAGATCAAATCCCTTCTGGTCTGTCAATCTGGACACGATACCAATCATAAAAGTATCGGGATTTTCCTCCAGTCCCAACTCATGCTGCAGTGCAATTTTATTGGCTCTCTTGCCTTCTAACATGGAATCTGCATTGTAAGGTACAATGAGTGCCTCATCCCTTGCCGGATCATAAAAATTATAGTCAATTCCATTGACAATACCGATCAACTGATTATCCCTGGCACGCAGCAGTCCATCCAGACCTTCTCCATAAAACTCCGTCTTAATTTCCTCTGCATAGGTTTCACTGACCGTGGTAATGCGGTCGGTGTATACCAATCCACCTTTTAACATATTTGCAGCATTGTATGCTTCCAGCTTATCACTGGTAAAGTAGTAATCAGACAGATTTGCAAACTCTCTGATGGTTTTAATATCCCATACACCCTGAAACTTCAAATTGTGAATGGTAAACACTGTCTTAATATTATGGAAAAATGGATTTCCCTGGAAAGAATCATTCAAAAAGACCGGAATCAGACCGGTCTGCCAGTCATGGCAGTGAATGATATCCGGTCGCCAGCCAATCAGCGGCAACGCAGAAAGACACGCCTTGTCAAAGAAGATAAACTTCTCAATGTCCTCATACATATTGGAATAAGGCCATGGACCTCCATAATAAAACTCGCTGTCAATAAAATAAAACTTAATGCCGTCATATTCCATTTCCAACACGCCTATATACTGGTTGCGCCAGTTATAGTCAATATAAAAATGGGTGATATAATTCATACGGCTGCGCAATGTGTCCTTAATACACAAATACTTCGGCAACATGACACGCACATCATATTCTTCCTTGTTGAAATACTTTGGTAATGAACCTACTACGTCTGCCAAGCCTCCAGTCTTGATAAATGGTACACATTCAGATGCAACAAAAAGTACATTTTTCATACTCTCTCCTCCATATCTGTAATTCACTTCTGCTGTCCGCCCCAATGGAATCCCTCCATTTGCCAACTGTTTATAGTATACTATATTTTATCTAAAATTGGAAGAAAAATTATAAATAATCTGTCAATATTGTACCATTTTTCATTACTTTTCAGTCCCTTCACATTTTCTACTTCCTTCTATGATATTTCAGTCGAATTCTGTCTGCGATCAGCGCAATGAACTCCGAATTGGTTGGTTTTCCCTTTCCGGAATTGACCGTATAGCCAAACATTTCTTCAATGGTATCCATCCGCCCTCTGCTCCATGCCACTTCAATGGAATGACGAATGGCACGTTCTACTCTGCTGGGTGTGGTCTGAAACTTTTTGGCAATGTCAGGATACAGTACTTTCGTAATGGAATTCAGTAAGTCCATATCCTCCACACACATGATGATTGCTTCCCGTAAGTACTGATACCCTTTGATATGTGCCGGTACCCCAAGCTCGTGAATCATATCTGTCACTTCCTGTTCCAGATTCACCGGTTCTGCTGGCGCATGAGGCTGAGTTGCAGGCTGATGTAAGATCCGATGTTCTCCATAACCTGCTTTTCCTCCAATCTGCTTGATTCGATTGACAATCATCTGATTGTCAAAAGGCTTGATGATATAATAAGAAGCCCCCATGTTGATGGCCTGCTCTGTCACGCTTTCCGTATGGATGCCACTCATCACAATAAATCGGGGAATTTTGCTTTCTGACAATTCCGTTCTGACTTTTTCCATCAAGCTGAGCCCATCTATTCCAGGCATAATCAAATCCAACAGCATAATGTCCGGTTTTTTCTCACGAATCAACTCAAAAGCAGCCGTTCCATCTGTCGCCGTCCCTACCACATTGATTTCCTTATCTTCTTTTAATAATCTATTCAGTGTCGTAATCATCCGCTGGTTATCATCTGCAATCGCCACGTTTAACTGTTCCATACAATGCCTCCTCATTGATTCGTAACTGTACAGACCAATTCCTGCACAGTTTCCCTGCAATCATTATATGGATAAATTTGACAGGATTCAAATAAAAGCATTCGCAGGATTTCGACGGATACTTACAGAAATATCAAAAAAAGGCAGTTATTTTCACAACTGCCCCATCTCACATTTCTCATATTCACTTTTCAGTGAGAATGTGATACCGATCTGGTCTCCGATCCCGGTAAATGCCCCAGTTCAGGCGATCTTGTGCCACACTGTCCAAATCAAAGGTTGCCACCAGTGCTTCCTCTGTATCTCTGGGGGCACTCTGTACCAGACCACCGGTCTCATCGGTAATAAAAGAGGAACCAAAAAACACCAGAGAGGAACTCTGTCCACCATTTTCCTGGCAAGGAATCACATCTTCCCTGCCCATTCGATTTGCCGCCACTACCGGCATAATATTGGCAGCGGCATGCCCCTGCATGCAACGTCTCCAATGGGGCATACTGTCACACTCTAAAATCGGCTCACTGCCAATGGCTGTGGGGTATAACAGCATTTCTGCCCCCATGAGCGCCATTGCTCTGGCCGCTTCCGGGAACCACTGATCCCAGCAGATACCAACTCCAATTTTGCCATATCGTGTATCCCACACCCGAAAGCCGGTGTCGCCCGGAATAAAATAAAACTTTTCCTGATAATAATGATCATCCGGTATATGTGTCTTCCGGTATACCCCTAACACGCTGCCGTCTGCATCGATCATTGCCACACTGTTAAACAGGCGGTTTCCATCCTTCTCATAAAAACTAACCGGAATCACTACCTGCAATTCCTTTGCTACCTGCTGAAAATACAGCACTGCCGGATTCTCTTCTACAGGCGTGGCATATTCATAATAGGCATACTGCCGCTCCTGACAAAAATACTGCCGTTCAAACAGCTCCGGCAGCAAGATTACCTGTGCTCCCTTTGACACTGCCTGCCGCAGCAGAACATCTGCTTTGGCTATATTCTCCTCCGGCACTCTGCTGCACTGCATCTGTACCAGACCAACTGTCACTTCTCTCATATAAATCTTCTTCCTTCCTCTGGAATCTGCTGTGTAATACAGTGGATATTACCGCCTCCCACGATGATGCTTCTGGCATAAATGGGCACTACCTTCCGTTCCGGAAATAAACGCTGCAATACATCCACTGCCACTTTGTCATGGACATCTCCAAACTGTGGCACGATGATGCTTCCATTGGCAATATAAAAATTCACATAGCTTGCCGCCAGACGCTCCCCTGCTTCCCGTACATCCTCTCCGTCTTCAAACACATATCCTTCCAGTTCTTCCTCTGTGATACAGACCGGTTGTGCCGGAATGGGCAGTTTGTGTACGGTAAAGGATCTGCCCTTTGCATCTGTTTCTGACAGGAGCACCTGCAGATCTGCCTGACTCATGGCATACTGGGGATCTTCCGGATCCTCTGTCCATGCCAGCACCACTTCCCCAGGACGGACAAATGCGCATACATTGTCCACATGCTCATTGGTCTCATCCTGATAAATGCCATAAGGCAGCCAGATCACCTTCTCTGCGCCTAAATACGCTTGCAGATATTCTGTAATCTCCTCTTTCGACAGCTGTGGATTTCTGCCGGCACTCAAGAGACAAGCCTCTGTCACGATGACGGTTCCTTCCCCGTCAGAATGAATGGATCCCCCTTCCAGCACAAAAGGTCTGGCATCATAACAGGGTTTCCCCAAATATTTGCAAAAGTCTGCTGCTGCCTGGTCGTCTTTGTCCCAGTGGGCATATAACCCATCTACTGTACCGCCCCATGCATTGAACTGCCAGTCGATGCCACGAACCTCACCTGTGGCACGGTTTTTCACAAAAGTAGGACCTACATCTCTTGCCCAGGCATCATCTGTTTCGCAGGGCACTAAATGGATCCTGTCTGACAACATCTCCCTTGCGGAAGCAAAGGACGCAGCATTGACCATCATATATACCTGTTCACTCTCCTGAATGGCTTCTGCAATCTGTGCAAACGTCACTCTTGCTTCTCTTGCCTCATGGATCCATGACCCAGGCCGGAACGGCCAGATCATCAGACAGCCGTGATGAGGCTCAAATTCCCCCGGCATGTAAAATCCATCCTTCTGGGGAGAACCTGTAATCCTCTGGCTTTCCTTCTGTCTGTACCCTGCCTGGTCATACCAGGTACACCGAAATACCGGTTTTGTCATCTGTCTGCTCCTCTCTTCTCCTACCTATCTTACGACAAACGTTCTTTAAAATCCAAATAGCCAAATTCCTTCACAATCCGGCAGTCTCCTGTCTTGTCCATGGCGCAGATGGCAGGCAATGCCATCCCATTGAAGGTATTATTTTTCACCATGGAATAAATGGCCATATCTTCAAACACCAGCCGGTCTCCCCGTTTGATCTCCCAGTCAAAGGAATAGTCGCCGATGATATCTCCTGCCAGACAGGTGACGGAAGAAAGCCGGTAGGTGTATGCCTTTTCTCCCGGCTGCCCTGCCTGCTGCAGCGGCGGACGATAGGGCATTTCCAGCACATCCGGCATGTGACAGGCAGCAGAAGCATCCAGTATGAGAATGTCCATTTCATTTTTTACAATGTCTACCACTTCTGTCACCAGATAGCCTGCATTAAGTGCAACGGCTTCTCCCGGCTCCAGATATACTTCCACACCATAGGTTTCTTTCATGTGCCGAATACAGCGAACCAGTCTTTCTTTGTCATAGTCCGCTCTGGTAATATGATGTCCACCGCCAAAATTCAGCCATTTCATCTGATGCAGATACGGTCCAAACTTTTCCTCTACTGCCTGTAAAGTCCGTTCCAGATCATCAGAATTCTGTTCACAAAGGGTATGAAAATGCAATCCTTCTACCCCTCCTAAAGAGTGCCCCTGAAAATTGGACAAGGTCACCCCCAGACGGGATGCCGGCCCACAAGGATCATAAATGGCATGTCCCTCCTGAGTAGAACACTCCGGATTGATCCGCAGGCCAATGCTCTTTCCAGCTGCCAGACACCGGTCACGAAACTGTTCCAACTGATAGAAAGAATTGAACACAATATGGTCACACAGACGAATAATCTCCTCCATTTCTGCCTCTTTGTATCCCGGAGAAAAGATATGATTTTCCTTCCCCATCTCCTCTGCACCCAGTCTTGCCTCATACAATCCGCTGGCGGTGGTACCGCTGATATACTGTCCGATCAACGGATACGCACAGAAACCGGAAAACGCTTTTTGAGCCAGCAGGATCTTACAGCCTGCCTGCCTCTCTATGTCATGCAAAATCCGTACATTTTGTTCCAACGCCCCTTCGTCGATGACATAACAGGGGGTTGGCAAATCCATCATTTTCATTCTGTTCCTTCTCCATTTCCAAACCCATTCCTGCCTGGGGTACTCCCCTTAGTCCACCATCTGTGGATGTTCCACTACCTGCCACGGCAAGCCGAACCGGTTCAGTGCCTCCATGTATGGATCCGGATCAAACTCTTCTGTATTGAAAACGCCCGGCTTCTTCCACTGTCCGGTCACAACCAGCATGGCACCGATCATAGCCGGCACACCTGTGGTATAAGAAATGGCCTGTGACCCCACCTCTTTGTAACATTCCTGATGGTCACATACATTATAAATATAAATGCTTCTTTCCTTTCCATCCTTGATACCGGTGAAAATACAGCCGATATTGGTCTTGCCCACAGTACGAGGCCCCAAGGTAGCCGGATCCGGCAGCAATTCTTTCAAAAACTGGATGGGCACGATCTCCTGTCCGTTAAACTGTACAGGAGTAGTAGACAACATCCCTACATTTTCCAGACACTTCATATGGGTCAGATAACTCTGTCCAAAGGTCATAAAGAAACGAATGCGCTTCACCCCGGGAATATTCTTGGCAAGAGACTCAATCTCCTCATGATGCAGCAGGTACATATCCTTTACCCCAACCTGCGGGAAATCATAGGTTCTATGAATGCTCATGGCTGGAATCTCCACCCATTTGCCGTTTTCCCAGTAGGAACCAGGAGCAGATACCTCTCGCAGATTGATCTCCGGGTTGAAATTGGTGGCAAATGGATAGCCATGGTCTCCTCCATTACAGTCCAAAATATCAATGGTATGAATCTCATCAAAATAATGTTTTAAAGCATAAGCAGTATATACACTGGTCACACCAGGGTCAAAACCGGTTCCTAAAAGCGCCGTCAGTCCTGCATCCTGAAACTTCTTCTGATAATTCCACTGCCAGGAGTAATCGAAGTAGGCAGAAAAGCCCAGCTCCTCACACCGCTTTTCATAAATGGCTCTCCACTGTGGATCATCTGTATCCTCCGGCTCATAGTTTGCCGTGTCAATATAGTCTACCCCGGCAGCCAGACAGGCATCCATAATGGTCAGATCCTGATAGGGCAGCGCCACATTCAACACGGCATCCGGCTGGTAGTCACGGATCAATGCCGTTAATTCCTCCACATTTTCCGCATCTACCTGTGCAGTGGTAATCACCGTTTTGGTAGTGCCTTCCAGCTTCTCTTTCAACGCATCACACTTAGACTTGGTCCGGCTGGCAATCATAATCTCTGTAAATACCTCACTGTTCTGACAGCACTTGTGAATGGCAACAGAAGCCACCCCGCCGCAGCCGATGATCATCAGTTTACTCATTGTTCTTCCTCCTCTAATAAGTCCTCTACATATTTTGGCAACATAAATGCACCGGTATGCAGGTTTGTTGTATAATAATCTGTGTGAATATTTCTGGCTTTCCATTCCTTAGGTTTAAAATCCTTTAATGGATGATACTTCTTGGACGCAAATCCAAACAGCCAATAACCGGAAGGACAGGACGGAATATGTGCCTGATACACCCGGCTGATGGGAAAACTGCGATACACTCTCCGGTGCATACTGCGGCAGGCTTCCTCATCCTCATCATAAAAAGGACTTCCATGCTGGTAGACCATGATGCCGTCCTGACGAAGTGCCTTATAGCAGTTTCCATAAAACTCCTTGGTAAAGAACCCTTCCGAATGTCCAAATGGGTCCGTGGCATCGTTGATGATCAGATCATACGCCTCTTTCTTGGCCCGGACAAACCGCAAACCATCATTGTAATAAATTCGTACTCTAGGGTCATCCAGACCGCTTGCCGTCTCCGGAAAAAAATCCCGACAGGCATCTACCAACATCTTGTCATTTTCCACCACATCAATGGAACGGATGTCCGGATAGGCCGCCAGCTCCTTTGCCACGCCACCGTCACCTCCACCGATGATCAGCACATCCCGAATCTCCGGATGTACCGCCATAGGCACATGGGTCACCATCTCATTGTAAATAAATCCGTCCTGCTCGGTGAACACAATATCTCCATCAGAAGTCAAAAAACGACCAAACTCCGGCGACTCAAAAATATCAATCCGCTGATAGTCACTTTCCCCGCAAAACAGCTGCTTTTCTACTCTGACAGAAAACTTCACATGGCTAGAGTGAAATTCCGAAAACCACATTTCCATGAGCGTGTCTCCTCCTTATTTTTTATTCCAATAGGCAATTGCGAAACGCCTTGAGCAAACCAGAAAACAGCTTGTACATCAGAAATTTTTCATATTATAGTTTCGCAATTACCTATTTATTCCAATACCATCAGGTTGTTCAATTCCGGATCCTCTGTTCCCTGCATGGAACATCCTTTTTCTCTGGCATATAAGATATATTCTATGATTTCTTTTGTAATCCGCTCTCCCGGTGCCAGAATAGGGATTCCTGGGGGATAACACATGACAAACTCGCCACAGATGCATCCTTCCGTAGCACGCACCGGTTTGGATACTTTATGAGAATAAAATGCCTGCTGGGGCGTCACCACCACTTCCGGATTGATAAACTCTGCAGATACCATACCTACCTGATCCTGCTCATAGAGACGGCGAATCTCTGCCAAAGCCCCTACCAGACGTTCAATATCCTGCATCCGGTCTCCGATGGAAATGTACGCCAAAATATTGGCAATGTCTCCAAACTCGATCTGAATGTCATATTCATCCCGTAACAGATCATACACTTCAATGCCATCTAATCCCACGCCTCTGGTATACACAGAAAGCTTGGTCACATCATAATCAAAAATACTGCTGCCATTGACCAGTTCCTTGCCATAGGCATAATATCCGCCGATGGCATTGATCTCCTCTCTGGCATACTCTGCCCACTGGCTGACTTTCCCAAAAGACTCTCTGCCCCGCAGTGCCAGATTCCGTCTGGAAATATCCAGACTGGACAGCAGCAGATAGGATGCACTGGTGGTCTGGGTCAGATTGATGATCTGACGGACATAATCCGCATTAACCCCTTTTCCTGTCAGCAAAATAGAACTCTGGGTCAGACTCCCTCCTGACTTATGCATAGACACAGCTGCCATATCTGCCCCCGCCTGCATGGCAGGAACCGGCAATCCTTCTCCAAAATACAGATGAGTGCCATGGGCCTCGTCAGCTAACACCTTCAAGCCGTGGGCATGGGCAAACTTGACAATGGACACAATATCTGAGCAGATTCCATAGTAGGTAGGATTATTCACCAGAATCGCCACAGCCTTGGGATGACTCAGGATTGCTTCTTCCACCTGCTCCATCCGCATACCAAGGGCAATGCCCAGCTGGACATTCACATCCGGATTGATATAAACAGGCGTGGCACCACACAAAATCAGTGCATTGATCACACTTTTGTGTACATTTCTAGGTACAATAATCTCATCCCCTGCCTTACAGACAGACAATACCATACTTTGTACCGCTGATGTGGTACCGCCTACCATCAAAAATGCATGCTCTGCCCCAAACGCATCTGCCGTCAATTCCTCTGCTTCCCGGATAACAGACACCGGATGACACAGGTTGTCCAGAGGTTTCATAGAATTCACGTCAATTCCCACACACTGTTGTCCCAAAAGCTGTACCAGCTCCGGATTTCCTCTGCCGCGCTTATGTCCCGGCACATCAAAGGGTACGATCCGCTGCTTGCGGAAACGTTCCAACGCCTCATAAATAGGTGCCTTTTCCTGTAATGTTCGATTCATGATTTTCCCCAATCCACATTCTTTTGCATAAAATAAAGACAGATGGCTGCATTGCATCACCTGTCTTACATTTACTTATTTCGTTCAGAGTCTATACAGCAAATACTTTTCCTACTCTTATTGACCGTTTCACAAGATGATATGCATTTCACACAGATCCGTAAATCTCTTATAAAATTTGAGCGCGTACGCAATCAATAATGCGGCCTCACACCGCTGCGGCAGCTGACCCGCCTGTCCGTATGGGCTACCTTCTACAGTCCAACTGCAAAAGTGGTCATATATTTGATGTATAAACATACATACAGTAACACTATATCACAATTTTCGGCTTTGTCAACCAAATCTTTTCATGCAAAAAGCTTCCCTCAGCAAAGAAGATAGACTTTCCGATAATATCATTCTACAATATTTCCATCCCCATTTGAAACAAATGAATGATCTTTTCTCCATCTGCCATTCCATAGGTTCTCATACTGCCGCTCAGCCGTTCCGGATGCCATTGCACAGACCAGATGGGCAGTTTTTCATGCTCCATTCCTTCGATAACCGGACGTCTGCCCTTCCACCAGGCATTGACTGTCATATCTTTCCCCGGGCACGCCACTGCCTGATGATGCCAGGAATTGACTATGATTTGACTTGGATACACCTTTGACAGCTGACTCCCCGGCACAATCTGCACCATATGTCTGGCATCTTCCCCATCCTGTCCTTCATGCCATTTTGCCTCAGGCAGATCACAATACAAACTGCCTCCAAAATACAATGCAATGAGCTGGTGTCCTTTGCAGACACCAAGCACCGGAATCTGTCTTTGTACTGCTCTGTCCAATATGGCAAACTGCACCCTGTCCAGATTCCGGTCAACCTGATGAAGACAGTTCTTTTTCAAGTCCACATATACCTGCGATGTTCCGGGCAGATCAGGGGCAATATCTCCCCCTCCCGGTAAAACCAATGCATCACAATTCTCTACATCCGCAACACGCAAAGAAACAAAAGAGTCCATCCCCGCTTCCTGCAATGCTCTGACATAGTTTCCTGTCAGCCTTTCATAACCGGCAACCATGACTTTCCCCACGATGCCTTCCTCCTGTAATCGCCTACTGTTACTACAATATATGCGCAGTCAGAAAAGGCTGTGGAAAATTGTCCCCTGAAATCCCCTGCCAGGTTTAATAACTGCGAATGGGATCGTCCGTATCGTCCTCCGGTGTAATCGACCGGATCACCACATCATACCCATAGGAATCGTCTACTTTTACGTGTACCTTATCTCCTACTTTATGACCACGGATGGCTTTTCCAAGTTGTGACTCAATGCTGATATACCCACGCAATGAATCTCCACGCATGGTGGTCACCAGTTTCACTTCTTCTGTTTCATCATCCTCTTCAAAATACAATTCCACCCGGTCATTCAACCCCACCTCATCGGTACTGCTATGGTCTTCAATGACAATGGCAGTTTTGATCATATTTTCCAGATAACGAATCCGGCTTTCGTTTTTATTTTTCTCCTTTTTGGCAGCATAATATTCAAAATTTTCACTTAAATCTCCCTGGGCACGGGCTTCCTTCACTGCCTCTATGGCCTCCTTGCGCACCACCAGCTTGCGGTAGGCAATCTCCTCTTTCATTTTCTCAATATCACTTTGCGTCATGCGATCATGCATCTGATTTCTCCTTTCCCCTATCCAGTCTTTCGGTAATTGCGAAACTATGACACCGAACGCTTTTCATCAAAATTTTTATTTGAAAAACACGCTCTCGCTTCGGTTCCATGCAGCGGTACTAATATTTTTTATCGTAATATGAATATATTACTCAAAAAATAAAGTACCGGCATTCCACAAAGTTTTTCAAATGAAAAAATTTCTGATGTACAAGCTGTTTTCTGGTTTCCTCAAAGAGTTTCGCAATTGCCTAATCCAGTCTTAGACAATTGCAATACATCTCTTCCAAAACACATGCTTCCTGACTTCTATCCCTTGTCTTTTGCAGAATTTCCTATTACAATGAGTTCAGACCCCATCTGATTGGGTGTTCTGATTCTTTCTGTATCATACTACTTTACAGAACAGATTGCAAATCAAAAAGTATCGGAGGATCTCATGATATGAAAAGTATCATCGTCATGGCACAGACAGAAGCCTGCCCGAATGCCGCACAAAACCTGCAAAAAGCAGCCGCTGCTGTAAAAGAAGCGGCTGCACTCTATCACGGAAATATGATCATTTTCCCGGAAGTCTTTATGGATAGCCATCCCATCGGCACTCCCAGAGAAACGGTCATCTCCACTGCCCAGTCTTTAGACGGACCATTCGTCACAGGCATGAGGGCTCTGGCAAAAGAATCTCACATCTGGATGGTATTTGGTATGACAGAGCGAACCGGCAACCCTGCCGATGACCGCAGTTTTAACACCACCGTCATCCTGAATTCAGAAGGGGAAATCGTCAGCACCTATCACAAAACCCATATGTATGACGCCTTCGGCGTAAAGGAATCTGATACCTATGTTCCCAGTGATCAGCTGTTCACTCCTGTAGATACCCCCTTTGGCCGTATCGGTCTGATGGTCTGCTATGAACTGCGCTTTCCGGAAATCGCCCGCAGTCAGGCATTGCAGGGAGCAGAAATTCTCATCGTCCCAGCCGGATGGGTCAAAGGCGATCTGAAAAGCCACCACTGGAAAAGCCTGCTCACTGCCCGGGCACTGGAAAACACCATCTATGTACTGGGTTGTGATTTATACAGCAAAGACTCCTATATGGGGGAAAGCATGGCAGTAGACCCGATGGGTGTATCCATCGCTTCTGCCGGAGAAGGCAGCTGCCTGATCCCCTGCTATATCGACACAGACCGGATCCGGGCAGTGAGAGAAAAATTGCCCTGCTGGGCAAACCGCCGCCCGGAATTGTATACTTTATAAAAAGACAGCTGTATCATGTACCGCCCCCATCGTTAGATTTTTTGATCTGACTTTTGGGGGGCGGTACATCAATCATAGGCAATTGCGAAACTCTTTGAAACGATCACAAAACAGCCTACACATCAGAAAGTTTTTCAAATAAAAAGTTTGATGAAAGGAATTCGGTGTCATAGTTCGCAATTGTCTATGTATCCATCAATAAGAAAGGATCTCGTATCCATCTTCTGTCACCACCAACTGTACTTCCCACTGGGCGGATGGTGCCCCGTCATCCGTATAGACGGTCCATCCGTCCGCTTCATCTACAAACACTTCATCGGTTCCCATATTGATCATGGGCTCAATGGTAAATACCATGCCAGGTACCATCAGCATCTCTGTGCCACGTTTGGATACAAAGCTGACCCATGGATCTTCATGAAATTCCAGACCGATACCATGACCGCCGATATCTCTCACTACAGAATAGCCGTTTTCTCTGGCAAAATCATGGATTGCCTGCCCCATGTCTCCTAAAAATCCCCAGGGTTTGACTTCTGCCAGTCCTACCTGAATGCTTTCCTTGGTCACTTCCACCAGACGCTTCCTCTCCGGAGACACATTGCCAATGCAGAACATACGGGAAGAATCAGAAAAATATCCCCGATAAATCGTAGACACGTCTACGTTGATGATATCTCCATCCTGCAACACCACATCCTCTGACGGAATACCATGGCATACCTGGTCATTGATAGATGTGCAGACACTTTTCGGAAACCCTTCATAGTTCAATGGTGCCGGAATCCCCCCCATAGCTGTGGTCTGCTCATATACCCAACGGTCTATTTCCTCTGTCGTAATCCCTGCCCTGATATGCTCTGCTACATAATCCAACACTGCAATGTTGATCTTTGCACTTTCCCGAATGCCTTGAATCTGCTCCGGTGTCTTGATCAGGCTATGATCTGGTACCAGTGCCCCTTTCATACGAAACGCCTCTAATTTTTCATCAAAGGCACAGTGACACTTTTTATATTTTTTTCCGCTGCCGCACCAGCAGACATCATTTCTACCCAACGCTTTATTCATATATGCTCCCATCCGGGTTTTTCACCCTATTCTCCCATTTCTCAATGGTCTTTTCTTCCATCTGTTTATTGTAACATGTTTTTCCTATTTCTGCTCATCTTTTTTTCTCATTAAAAATTTTCTGTTTTTACTTGATTTATGAAATCACAAAGAATGTAATATAATCAATCTTTCATTTCCATATTTTTCCGAATAGATACACTGTTGGAATATGGATCAGTTATGACCATTTTATATTTGCCAGTTACCAACCCTCACATTTTATTTTGCAAGGAATGACCATATGATTCGACAATATCAGACAAAAAATGTATACGAAGCACTACAGGATCGACTGGAATATCTGTTTCAGGAATTTGAAAATATCTACATTTCGTTCAGTGGTGGAAAAGATAGCGGATTACTTTTACAGCTTCTATTAGACTATAAACGCACCCATTATCCTGACAGAACCATCGGCTTATTCCATCAGGATTTTGAAGCCCAGTATTCTGTCACCACAGAATTTGTGACACAGATGTTTGCGCAATATGCACCGGAAACCGATGCCTACTGGGTCTGTCTGCCTATGGCAACCCGCACGGCTGTCAGCAATTATGAAATGTTCTGGTACCCATGGGATGACGAAAAACAGGACATCTGGATCCGGCCTATGCCGGATTATCCTTATGTCATCAATCTGTCCCATCCGTTTACACATTATAAATACAAGATGCATCAGGAAGATCTGGCAAAACAATTTGGACGCTTTTATAAAGAAAGCCACGGAGGCGGCAAAACAGTCTGTCTTTTGGGCATGCGGGCAGATGAGTCTCTGCAGCGTTACAGTGGATTTTTAAACTGTCGCTATGGCTACAAAGGCACCTGCTGGATCAGTAACCAGTTTAAAGATGTGTGGTGTGCTTCTCCCCTTTATGACTGGTCTGTCAGCGATATATGGGCGGCACATTACAAATTTGGATACGCTTACAACAAACTGTATGATTTATATTATAAAGCAGGTCTCACTCCTGACCAGATGCGTGTGGCATCCCCATTCAACGACTATTCCAAAGATAGCTTGAATCTATACCGCATCATTGATCCGGAAATCTGGGCAAAATTGGTGGGGCGGGTACGCGGTGCCAATTTTGGTGCCATTTATGCCCATACCAAAGCACTTGGATACCGCAACGTCACTTTGCCTGAAGGGCACACTTGGGAATCCTACACTCGTTTTCTCCTGGATACCCTGCCGAAGACTCTGCAGGATAACTATATCCAAAAATTCAATACTTCCATTAAATTCTGGCATGAAACCGGCGGCGGATTATCCGAAGAAACCATCCAGGAACTGGAAGCACATGGATACCAGATTCGACGCAACGGAGTATCCAACTATACACTGGATAAAAAATCCAGGATCATTTTCATCGGAAAAATCCCGGATGATACCGATGATATCAAAAGTTCTAAGGACATTCCCAGCTGGAAGCGAATGTGCTATTGTATCCTAAAAAATGACCATACCTGCCGTTTCATGGGATTTGGCTTAAGCCGCCAGGAGCAGAAACGGATCGACCTCATTCGGGAAAAATACAAAGGGATGGTATAATATTTTACAACCCAACAGACAATGACCATCATCTGTTCTCACTACATTTACGAGGAGATTTTATAATGAAAGAACCAAACCAGATCAGCCCGGCATATCACGTCATTGCCGTACCAATTGAAAAAATTGTTCCCAATACATATAATCCCAACACAGTGGCACCACCTGAAATGCGGCTGCTTTACGACAGCATCAAAGAAGACGGGTATACCATGCCCATCGTCTGCTACTATGACCAGACAGAAGATCAGTATGTCATTGTAGACGGATTCCATCGTTACCGTGTCATGCTGGAATACCCGGATATTTACCAGAGGGAGCATGGACTGCTGCCGGTTTCTGTCATTGACAAACCACTCTCTGACCGTATGGCAAGTACCATCCGCCACAACCGGGCAAGAGGTTCCCATGATGTGGATCTGATGAGTAATATCATCAGGGAGCTTCATGATATTGGCCGCTCTGACCCATGGATTTCCAAGCATCTGGGCATGGACCGGGATGAGATTCTGCGCTTAAAGCAGATCACAGGACTGGCCGCTCTATTTCGGGATGTGAACTTTGGACAGGCATGGCAACCAGCAGAAGAATTTGGAGATACTGTACCGGAACCAGAAGCCGGCGATCCCGAATGGGACTTTGCAGAGGCTGAAGAATCTTTCGTATAAAAAGAAAAAGCCTTCGCTGACGAATGGCGAAAGCTTCTCTTCTGCATGAATCCAACCTCAAATAGTATAAAAATTGACCCCAATTTTTGGGGTCTGAATTGGACTGAAATGGTCTATTTTGATAACTTATGTACAAAGTCAGTCCAATTTCTTTGTAAAAGTTGTTATAAAATAGCCAAAAATAGACCAGAAATTTAATGGAGCTGAGGGGAATCGAACCCCTGTCCGAAAGCCCATCCACCACGGCTTCTTCCATCACAGTCACTCTTTTGTCATTCCCTCCTCACTGCGCCGAGAGACAGGCTCAGTGATTTAGTAGCTTCATAAATCTTCTGCTGCCGCAAAGCTTAAGCAACAGAGGACCCCGCAAATTCGATGCCAGATTCTCTAACAGCGGGTGGTCAGAGGCTGACAGCTGCCATATTAGGCAGCGAATGCAAGATTTTCGTCTGCGTTTAATTTTAAAGATTCCAGCGTTTTACGTGACATCTGGGATCACGGATGGCTACCCTGACTTCAAAACCCCCGTCGAAACCAGTACAACCCCGAAACAGATTACCGGTTTGCAAACGAAAGATGAATGCTTATGCAATATTGTAAAGCACTTTTTGTAAATTGTCAAGATATTTTATATTCTTTTTATGATTCAAATATTCCGTTTTTTGAAAGAACGCTTTAGAAACCTGCACCACCAGACACACTTATAGCAAAAGAAGGCTCTATCATTATAACAGAGACCTTCTTTTGTGAAACTTTATAAATTTCTAAAAAAGGAATTCCGACTTTAACCGATTCTAAAAGCCTTTACCATATAAGGGATCTGCTCCTTCCCGAACCTTTCGGCAATCCGTTCTTTGACCATCTCTTCATCGATATGACGATCAGTATAAATCGTACAGGCCAGATCCATGTAATGCGCCGGATTATAGGCAAGATATGCATATGCTTTCCTGACTCCATCGATTCCGAGCAGCTCCTCTTCAATCTTCTCCAGATCATAATAGACTCTGTTTGTAATGCGCTCTGTCTCCACCAGACGTCCACTGTTCTTTACAAAGTCAAGTGTTCCATCTGTCAGAATTCTTGCTGTCAGACCGCTCTTATAAAGGAAACCAGTACCTTTCGGATTGCGGAGTCTTTCCCGGAAATCCTTCATCGGGTAATCCACAAGGCAAAACTCTCCCCATGCACCATAAGGCTGCTTGGCGTGATTGCGGTCAAGAACATATGTTCTGATTGGCGTATCTTCTGTCACGCCTGCTACCAATTCATACCCAGCTGCTTTATTGATCTCCCCTGCCGTAAGTTCAAACTTTTTCGGAAAAGCCCCATCCGGAATACACTCTAACAATCGTCGTGCGGAAGGCTCTCCGTTGATCATAGCGGCAATCACGCCCTCATATGTAAGCAGGAATACCTTGAGCTGTTCCTCATCCATACGTTCCGGCATAAAGCGCAGCTGATACTTATAACCAACCGCTGTTTTAAAAATCTGCAGATGGCATGGAGTCGCATCCATGGGCAGCGGCACCAGTTTTGCAGGTGCTCCCGCAATCTTACCGAAAGACAGCAGATCTCCCTGATACTGGAACAGAAGCTCATCCGGATGCACGCAGGATATCTGCTGCCGCATATCATCCATCATGTGCCGTGCCGAACGGTTCAGCATGCCGGCGGTCGTCTCGTGCGCATAACGATGCAGCGAAGTATAGTAGGTGATAAACAGCGGTCCGGTTACCCGCTGCCAGCGGCTGTCGATCCGCCCTGAATGAATGCTGGAAGAAACAACAAAAGGATCATTCCGGTAGATGCTGACGCAGTAATTAAATGCAGTTGTAAAAAGTACATTTTCTGTAATTCCATTTTCTTTACAGAAAGCCGCAACTGCTCCCGGCTTTAAATCCGACAGTATACCGTCTAACGTAGCGCCGATGTTCTGGGGTGCTTTGTTCTGGTTCTTACCAGTCAGGATACTTTTGTCTATCTCAAGATCTTCCAACGTTTTCTCATAATAGCTGATATAGTCTGCTCTCTTCCCTCGTTCTTCTCTTGCAACCTCATCCAGAATATACTCATAGAAAGTATATTGCTCCACAGGGAGCTCCTCTCCCCGATAGATCCGGTTAATGTCTTCCATGATCACCTTAATGGAAACACCGTCTCCCATAATGTGGGCAATATCCAGGAAGAGATACTTCTTCGTTGGTGTCTCAAAAAGCGTGATATGATAAAGGGGCTCATCCTTTGTAAAGCCGTAAGGAACCACAAGCTGTGCTTTCTTCTCTTCAAACTCGGCATCCGTCAATCTCATCATCGCTACAGATACTTCCGCATCATCCCTTCTAAAAAGACGGAATGCGCCATCTGAGAACATGATGACCCCCTTAAGCTCAGGATGTACATTCAATGCTTCCTCAATGGCTGCCTTCAGACGGATCAGATCGACACTTTCCCCTAACTCGTACAAGAACGGAAGATTTCCTGTGGTATTTCCCCTGATGATATAGGCAAAATACTTCTGCAGATTGGTCAGAGGATATACTTCTCTGACAGAATAATCTACTTCCGGCAAGTCAGTTCTTTCATCCAAACTAATGGCAAGCAGTTCTACAGTAGGAGCAGCCATCAGCTCATCCAGCGTATAGTCCAGACCGAATTCATCATTGATCGAAGAAAGCATCATAATGGCACCCAGAGAATCCATGCCTGTTTCGAAAAGGTTGGTATCAATACCTAATTTTTTATGTCCCAGAATTCCGCAGGCAATATCATAGATTTTCTGCTGTAAACTGTTTTCGGGCAGCCGGTAAACTTTCTTCTCTTCCTCCCGAACTACAGGCATCTCATTCATATGCTGTCTTTTGATCTTACGAGAAGAAGTCTTCTCAAAAGGTGCTGTCCTTACAATCAAATGCTGAATTCGTTTATATGTGGCAAGACCTGTATTATGATCTGCAATGATCTTTTCCAGTTGTCCCCTGATATCCGAAATGGCATTCTGCTTTGCGTATTCCATGTTCGGATAGATCTCCGCAGTGATCTGATCATCCTTTCCGTAACAGACTACTTCTGCCACCAGCCGGTCATTTTCAAAAAGATTCTCCAGCTGCTCTGCGGAAACATTTTCACCGTTACTCAGAATGATCAGGTTCTTAATACGACCTGTAAGATAAAGATAGCCTTCCTCATCAAAGTAACCCAGATCACCAGTCTTAAGAAAACCGTCTTCGGTTATAACTTCTGCAGTACGTTCCGGTTCCTTATAATAACCCAGCATAATCGACGGAGATTTTGCCTGAATTTCACCATCTACGATCCGAACCTGACATCTCGGAACGATCTTGCCCACAGAAACACATTTATCCGGACGGAAATAATCCGTAGTAGAAATGGTTGGTGCAAACTCAGAGAGACCATACCCCTGTCCAATCAGGATATCGACGGCCTTATACTTCTTATAAAGTTCCGGAGACAAATAACCGCCGCCGCAGGTAATACGCTCCAGTTTTACGCCATAAACTTCTATCTTGAGTTCTTTCACAGACATTTCCGGATGTTGTTGCTGCAGGATCAGGAAACGGTTCATCAATGCCTTGGCAATCATCGGAACAATACAGATGACTGTGGGATGGAACAGCTTTAAATGAGCGCTGAGTTTTGCCATATCCCGGTTCAGTGCAAGGACGGATCCTCCCCACATAGGAAACAGCACATCCGCATTCTGTGCAAATACATGATGCACCGGCAAAATGTTCATATAAACATCCGTGTCATGATTCGGCTCAAGTTCACGAATAAATAGGTTATTCAGCAGATTTCTGTGAGACAGCATGACCCCCTTGCTCTTTCCAGTGGTACCTGATGTATAAAGGATCATCGCCATCTCATTCTCATCTTTGACAGCTTCAAAAGGTTTTTCATGATAGTCCTGAAAGATCTCCATGATGCCGTCCCGTACGGAAGGATTCAGCGAAAATACTCTCAAGATCCCCGGACAGGAAGCAACCGCTTCATTCACCTTTTTCTCCACGCTCTCATCACAGAATACATAATCCGTATCTGAACGGCTGAAATGATCCACAAGCTCTTCTACCGTTAACTGCGGATCTAAGGGAATGGCAACTGCTCCTCCTGCCATAATTCCCAAAAAACCGGAAAGATATTCATAGGAGGCGCTTCCCACAAATGCCCCATGGATCGTATGTCCTGCCCGCGCACTCATCTCATTGGCCCAGGCAGCAACCGCAAAGCCATCCGTGACAAACTCTTTAAATGTGCGGTCATGAATGACGTCATCTTCCTCCCAGCGGATAAATGGTCTGTCCCCATAATCCTCCAGATCATGCCGCATCAGATCATAGTAGGTTTTTGTATTATCATAATTTATCATTCTAATTTCTCCTTCTATTATTTCTTAATTGTTCACTGTTTTGTGGTGCATACGACTGAACTCCTTTATTTCCGGGCTTTTTTCGGTACTGTTTCTGATTCAAACTCTATTTTACCCTACAATGACGTATACTTTTTCAATCGTTCAATATACAATCTTCCCAACCGGCTGGGTAGCAGCCGCTTATGGGTGATATACCCGATTTCCATATAGTCATCTACTTCCAGAGGCAGTGCCACAATATTCTTTCCATTCAATTCCTCACTGATCACACCACTGCAAATGGTATATCCATTCAGACCGATGAGCAGATTGAATAATGTGGCACGGTCACGGACCAGAATATTCTTCTTCCTCTCCAGGGTACTGAGAATCTCCTCTGAAAAATAAAAGGAATTGTGTTCTCCCTGCTCATAAGAAAGTCTGGGAAACGGTGCCAGGTCATCTAATGTAATGACACTCTTTTTGGCCAGCGGATTGGTCACCCCAAGAAACACATGAGGCTTTGCCACAAACAGCGGCTCAAACTTCAATTCATGTGCCTCCAGGGTTTTTTTCAGGATCGTCTCATTCTGGCGATTTAGATACAGCACGCCTACCTGACTGCGGAGTTTTGCCACATCCTCAATGATCTCATAGGTCTGGGTTTCCCGAATCCGGAAGTCATATTCCTCCCCGCCATAATCACGAAGCAAGTCTACAAAAGCTTCCACCGCAAAAGAATAATGCTGTGTAGAAACACAAAAACCCTGCTTTCCTGCCGGCTTACCAGTATACTTTTCTTCCAGCAGATGCACCTGCTCCACTACCTGTCTGGCATATGCCAGAAATTCTTCCCCTTCACGGGAAAGGATCATTCCTTTATTGGTGCGATGAAAAATGACAATGCCAAGTTCCTTTTCCAATTCTTTAATGCTGTTTGTCAAACTGGGCTGGGCAATATAAAGTTGTTTTGCCGCTTCACTGATCGTACCCTTATCTGCTACGGCCAAAATATATTTCAACTGCTGTAATGTCATCTTTCTATCCTCTGCTTGAAATGTCCACTGTTTCTACTAAATGTTTCTTATAACCCCAGTCATCTGATTGTTTGAATCAATAATTTTCCGCATGAACTTCAAAATAACTCTGTGGGTGGGCACAAACCGGACAGACATCCGGTGCATTGGTTCCTACCATAATGTGACCACAGTTACGACACTCCCATACCTTGACTTCGCTCTTCTCAAATACCTGAGCAGTTTCGATATTTTGCAGCAATGCGCGATAACGTTCCTCATGATGTTTCTCAATTGCCCCAACCATCCGAAACTTTCTGGCAAGTTCTGGAAATCCTTCTTCCTCCGCAGTTTTGGCAAATCCTTCATACATATCGGTCCACTCGTGATTTTCCCCATCAGCTGCCTGATTCAGGTTGTCAACGGTTGTGCCGATCCCGGCCAATTCCTTGAACCACATTTTGGCATGCTCTTTTTCATTATCCGCTGTTTTCAGAAACAAAGAAGCAATCTGCTCGTAGCCTTCTTTTTTTGCCACAGAAGCAAAATACGTATATTTGTTCCTTGCCTGTGATTCTCCGGCAAATGCTGCCTCTAAATTCTTCTCTGTCCGGGTTCCTGCATATTGGTTACTCATTGTAATGTCTCCTCTCGCAAATATCAATTCTCTTTCCGTCTGATCTTAAAACTGCCATATAACGGGTTCTTCTGTGAAGGAACAAATGGTAACGGCAGCATTCTGTAAATACAGCACTTCCACCACTCCATCATCCTCAGAATACATGCTTCTTAAAGAAGGATTGGCATCCAGCATGGCTGCTTTTGCCTCTCTGCGGGGATCTACCACTGCCTCTGCTGTCAGACGAATCCACTTTCCCTCTGTCATGCCGGAAATCTCTACTTTGGGATTTTCCCTCATCTGGGCAAACACGTTCTTCTGGTTGTTTGTGATGATGTACAGCTTGTCCTCAAACTCACATACTGCCCCAAACGGACGTACTCTGGGCTGATCTTTCTCCACTGTTGCAAGATAAAATGTTCCACATGCCTGTAAAAATTGTAATGCTTTTTTCATAGTTTGAAAGCTCCTTTCCGTTTCTGGTTGCAATTCCAACCATTTAAGTATATTATAAAAGAAACGCAGACCGATTGCAACACAAATCCAACTAATGCGCCAAATTGGAAATCAATTGGAATCAGGAGGACATGCCTATGCATTATTCAGAAGATGAAACACAATACCACATTCAAGTGAAACAGGGGGAAGTCGGACGATATGTGATTTTACCCGGAGACCCAAAACGCTGTGCCAAAATTGCCGCTTATCTGGAAGATGCCAGACTGGTGGCAGATCACAGAGAGTTCGTAACCTATACCGGATATTTAAAGGAAACAAAGGTCAGCATCACTTCCACCGGAATCGGTGGTCCCTCTGCTTCCATCGCCATGGAAGAGTTAGTGAAAGCCGGTGCAGATACCTTTATCCGCATCGGAACCTGCGGTGGGATGCAGCCGGAAGTCAAAAGCGGTGATCTGGTCATTGCCAGCGGTGCCATCCGTATGGAAGGTACCAGTAAAGAATATGCCCCTATTGAATTTCCTGCAATTGCGGATATCAGCATCACCAATGCACTGATACAGTCAGCGAAAGAACTGAAACAACAGTACCATGTGGGTGTGGTACAAAGCAAAGACTCCTTTTATGGACAGCATTCCCCTGAGGTGATGCCTGTAGGCTATGAATTGCTGCAAAAATGGGAGGCATGGAAACGATTGGGCTGCCTCGCCTCTGAAATGGAATCCGCTGCCCTGTTTATCGTGGCCAGCGCCTTACATGTACGAGTGGGAACTGTCCTTCTGGTCATGGCCAATCAGGAACGGGAAAAATCAGGACTGGACAATCCTGTGGTGCATGATACCGATCTGGCCATCCAGGTGGCAGTGCACGCCATCAAACAATTGATTCCAAATGACATCTCATAAAACAGAGCGATGAAACAAATATCGTCCAAACCTGCGGTGTTTTGATTTACCAGCCGGTTTGGACGATATCTGTTTTTAGATGCTATTTCTTTTTTGGTTTGGTCACTGTTTTTACAAACTGTTCTGTCTCAACCGTCAAATACAATTTCTTCATGTACTCATCTGCACTAGATGCCTTTGAGACAGGCTTCATGGTGCCATATGCAATGAGCGAGGCAATTCCTGCCACTACCAACCCCAATATCACGCCCAATACATTTTTGTGAAATCCCAATGCACAAATGAGAAACGGAATCAAAAATGCAATCGCCACCATCATTGTCATTTTCAATTTATCAATCGGCAGATCTCCCGTAAACTCTCCTGTCTGTCCATTCATGGCAAACCGCCATTGTTTCTCATTCCATCTGGTGGTCAGATACCACACCGGAAGTAATGCATACTTTTTGTCCGTGTAATGAACAGTCAAGTGCTCTGTTTCTTTCTCAATGGAATCATGACCGACTGTCTCTCTCGTCTTCTGGCGGGCAGTTTCCTTTACACGTTTCTCTGCACGCTCTCGATCTTCCTCCTCAGATACATTGAAACGCTCTGCCAGAAAGCCCGGCAGATATGTGATGGAAAATGGCTTTAAACCATCATATTTGTATGGTTCCACAGAATCCATCAAATCATCCGGCATGCGCTTGGATGCATCTGTGGGTACATTTTTAAAAGCAATATTTCCTTTCCTCTGTACATTGTAATATTTGATGATTTCTTTGTCATCTTTTTCTGTCGTATCTGTGGCCACATACTCTGCATCCACGCTGACGGTGCCATTATACAACCAGAATGGTACATACACTCCCTGTATTTCCTCTACTTTATTATCATTCAGGAAAGACTTGGGTAGCAGCCAACGCTTCACATAGTAGGACTTATATTTCTCTTCTGCCTGTTTCTTATCAAACGCAAAAGGGATCACATAATCCGGGCGTATGGTGCCTTCAAACTGTGCCGGAACGATAGTGCTGTTCCCACAATAAGGACATCGCATTGCCGCTGTATTTTCCTCCGTGATCATCTCTGCGCCACAAGTAGAACAGCTGTAAGCTACCATATCCTCACTTTCTTTGCCCCAGTCTGCACCAGACTCCTTCTCTGCTTCCTTCTGCTCCTGTGCCTGAAAATGTGCTTCCACTTCCTCATTGGTATAAGTGGAATCGCAGTATTCACATTTCAGCTTTCCCAGTGTAGAATCAAAACGCAATGCACCGCCACATTCAATACAGCACATCGCTACCGTCTTGTTGGAATTGTCCATATCACCAACCTCCTTTACTTGTCACTATCATATGATTCTTTTCATCCCCCTATATGACCCCATGATTTCTATCTTTATCTTATCATAATCAAACGTACTTTGAAAGATCATTTTCTTGATTTTCCCTCTTACGCACACGCAACACCAACACTACGGTGGACAGCAATATCAAATCAATCTCACTGTTTAAGATTTTCTTTTCCATATTTAATCCCTTATCATGCACAAAAGAGGCTGTAAATTGCTTTACAAACCTCTTTCTGGTATACAATATTCACATTTACCGATACACTATGCCTGTTACTCTGAAAATGCCGGTGTGGACAAATACCGCTCTCCAGTATCTGGAAGAAGCACCACGATGGTTTTTCCCCTGTTTTCCGGACGTAAAGCGATCTTTTTTGCCGCAAAGGCGGCTGCACCGGAAGAAATTCCGATCAATAATCCTTCTGTCTGTGCAATTTCCCTTGCTCCTATAAACGCTTCATCGTTAGTCACACGTATCACCTGATCATAAATCTTTGTATTCAGTGTATCAGGTATAAATCCGGCACCGATTCCCTGAATCTTATGTGGCCCTGCAATGCCTTCTGACAGAACCGGAGAAGCATCCGGTTCTACTGCAATCACTTGGATTGCCGGATTTTTCTCTTTTAAAAATTCTCCAATACCGGAGATGGTTCCGCCAGTTCCCACGCCTGCTACAAAAATATCAATTTTGCCGGCAGTATCCTCCCAGATTTCCTTTGCAGTGGTCTTTTTATGGCACTCCGGATTTGCCACATTGGTAAACTGACTTGGAATAAAGCTATTTGGAATTTCTTTTGTCAGTTCATATGCCTTGCTGATGGCCCCCTTCATTCCCTTTGCACCAGGAGTCAGTACCAACTGTGCACCATAGGCTTTCAAAAGCTTCCTTCTTTCAATACTCATGGTATCCGGCATGGTAATGATGATCCGGTATCCTTTTGCAGCAGCCACTGCTGCCAGACCAATGCCTGTGTTTCCAGATGTGGGCTCAATGATCACTGTGTCTGCATTCAGCTTCCCTTCCTGCTCTGCCTTCTCAATCATCGCCCATGCAATCCGATCCTTTACAGAGCCTGCCGGATTAAAATATTCCAGCTTTGCAATGACTTCTGCCTGAAGATCGTATTTCTTTTCCAGTTTGTGTAACCGGTATAGCGGTGTACCGCCAATCAATTCCTGAAAATCGTTGTAAATTCCAGCCATTTTGAACCCCCTATATTTTTATCACTGTGAATTGATCAGACGAAGCAGTTGCTCTCTGTATTTATAAAATTCAGGAGAGAACTTAATGTCGGTTGCTCCTTCTTCAATGATCTGACGAGAGAAATTCACCTGAATATCTTCAATCACCTTGCCTGGATGTCTGCTGAGTACAATGACTCTGGATGCCAAAAGCAATGCTTCCTCCACATCATGTGTAATAAAGAAAATGGTCTTTCCGGTCTCCCACCAGATTTTTCTGGTCAGATCCTGTACGCTCTCGCGAGTCAGTGCATCCAATGCGCCAAATGGTTCATCCATCAGCAAGATTTCTGGATTGTTGATGAGTGCTCTTGCAATAGACACACGCTGTTTCATACCACCGGAAAGCTCATAGATTTTCTTATCCGCAAACTCAGATAAATTTACCTTTTCCAGATACTCCTCTGTCAGCTTTTCATACTCTTCCTTTGGCACACCACGCATTTTCGGACCAAATGCTACATTTGTGCGAACGGAAAACCATTCATAAAGAGGCGGATTCTGGAATACCACTCCTCTGTGCCAGTCTGTTCCCTTGATTTCCTCCCCATCCAATTTTACGGAACCTGCGGTTGGCTGAATAAAACCTGCAAGAATCTTCAACAGTGTACTTTTTCCGCATCCAGATGGGCCAAGCACGCAGATGAATTCTCCTGGAAAAATATTGAAATTGATATTTTCAAGAGCCTTGATTGGTCCTGTGTTACCAGTATAACTCAGATCCACATTGTTGATGGAAATTAGTTCCTCTCCTTCTACCCGAGATTCCTGCCCTTTAAAGTTCACATTTTCAACTGATATCAGCTCATCTGATGGCTCATACAGTTTCTCTTTCCATGTATCAGACATATCCTACCTCCATTCTTCCCGGTTTTCATTATTTTGAAGCAGCTTTTACATACTCTGCTGTTACTTTGTCCTGGAATGTTTCCAAATCAGGGGCAGATTTAATGCTCTTCTGTTCTACAAGGAAATCTGCTGTATTTTTCAGTGTTTCTGCAAAGGAATTCTCCAGATAGTCAATTTCTTCTTCCGCTGTCAAATACTCAAACTGAGTGATCTGTTCTGCCGCGTCAGTCTTTTCAATTTCCAGCACGGAAGCAATCTGTTCTGCTGCTTTGTCACTGTCATTGTTGATTACATCATTTGCCTTTAACTGCAATTCCACGAACTTGGTCACAATTTCCGGATTTGCTTCTGCAAACTCGCGTCTTACAATGTTTGTATCCGCAGTGACAATTCCCTTCTGTGCCAACTGTGCAGAATCGGTAATTGCAGTACCGTCTTCTAACAGCTTTGCCAGTACCGGATGCCATACATAGGCTGCATCAATATCCCCTCTCTGCCATGCAGCATAAATATCATCCGGCTGTAAATCCAGAATCTCGATGGAGTTCTCATCAATGCCTTCTAATTTCAATGCATTCAACAAGCTATAATGTGCAGTAGATGCAAATGGAGTTCCTATCTTTTTACCTTCCAAGTCTTTCAGACTGGAAATACCAGAACCGTTCTTTGCCACCAGAGTTTCTGCTTCACCGATGATATCACCGATCCAGAACACCTGTACGTCCAAACCATTTGCAATGGCCAACGCAGCCGGAGAAGTTCCTTCCTGACCAAAATCAATACTGCCGGAGGCAATGGCAGAATTGATATCCTTACCGGAATCAAACTTGATGATATTGACTTCTACCCCAAGTTCTGTTTCATACCATTTTTCATACTGAGCAATTAGATCACCATTGACCAGATCCAACGTACCGATGGTCACCTTTGTTGCCTTTCCGGTTTCTTTTTTCTTACCGCAGCCTGTAAAAGCGGATGCGGTCAAAGACAAAGTTAATACAACTGCTGCTAATTTTAAAAACTTCTTTTTCATAATGAGAATACTCCTTTTATAAATTGTTATTTTCTAATTTTATTATCCTTTTCTTTAAACTGTTGCAATATGCAAATTAGCTTCTGCCCTTCCAGTGAATGACTTTTCCTTCTACAAACCGGATGATTCTGTCAAGAAGAATACCCGTAATACCCATGATGATCACGCCCATAAATACGATATCACTTCTCAGATAATTACTTGCATCCAATACCAACCAGCCCATTCCGGCAGTTGCGGCCACCATCTCTGCGGCCACTAAAGTGGTATACTCCACACCCAGCGCAGTACGAAGACCTGTAAACACATCCGTCAGTGCTGCCGGGAATATGACATAAAAGAATATTTGCCACTTATTGGCACCCAAAGTCTTCGCTCCATTTATGTAGTCTTCTTTGATTCGGATGACACCAGCTACACAGGAAATATACACCGGTGCAAAACCTGCCAGATACAAAAGTGCCAGCTTTGATCCTTCATCAATCCCCATCCACAATACCAAAATAGTATAATATGCAAGTGGTGGCAACGGACGATAAAACTCTACAATCGGCTCTAAAATGGCTCTGATCTTGGAATTGTATCCGCTGAGCAGTCCAAGGGGTACTGCTGTGACGACCACAAGCAAATAGGCGATGACTAGGCGCTGTAAACTGGTTGCCAGATGCTGCAGCAATGTATGGCCCTTATAGCCATCCTTTGCAACATCTACGAAGCTTTCCCACACACTGGCCGGAGATGGGATGATCGTCTCGGAAACATTTCCGATTGCTGTCACCAGAAACCATACAACAAATACGACGACAACGGTTCCAACTGTCAGAATCCGTTCTGTACTCCATTTCTTCATTTCTCTCAATCCTTATCCTTTCTTTTTATGTTAGAAACGTTCCTGATGTTCATACTATACCACTTATAACATATCATTTCAATAGGTTAAGTAGGGAATAAATTTAAAAAGTTTTCCTGTGTGAGAGAGAAATTGCACCGCATTTTTTGTAACAGAAAATTTCTGTTAAAAAATGCTGCCGTTTGCAAGCAAACGGCAGCACCACAGGAATGAGAGTTATATTACAAATATTAGATAAATTCGTTGTCCACAATGGTCAGAACTTCATCCAGAATCTTGAATGCCTCACGAAGTTCTTCCTCTGTAATAATCAGTGGAGGGGTAATATTAATATTATTTTCCCGTCCAAAGGCAGCAAAGCCTCTTTCCTTCAATAATCCATGGATTCTTCCCATTGTATTGTGTTCATCGTAGCCATATGGTACCAGAGGAATCTTCTTTTCCTTGTCTTTCACAAGCTCCACTGCACCAAACAGACCAATATAGCGCACGTCACCTACAGACTTGTGCTTTGCCTTCAGGTCTTCCAGCAACTGACCAAACACAACGCCCACTTCATTGACATGATCCAGAATCTTGTGTTCCTGGTAATAGTTCACTGCTGCAATACCTGCTGCACAAGCCAGTGAATGACCGCTGTAGGTCAGACCATACAGGAATGTCTTATCCTCAAAATATTTTGCAATTTCCTTGCTCATGATGATACCGCCCAGCTGTACATAACCGCAGGTCACACCCTTTGCAAAGGAAATGATATCCGGCTGAATGCCCCAATGCTCAAAGCCAAACATCTTACCAGTTCTGCCAAATCCTGCCATTACCTCATCGCAGATCAACAGAATGCCGTATTTGTCACAAAGGGCACGAAGTCCCTGTAAATATCCATCCGGAGGAATGATGACACCATTTGCACCGGTAATGGACTCTACCTCAATGGCCGCAATCTTGTCAGGTCCCTCATACTGAATCTGTTCCTCTAACAATTTCAGGTAATGTGCAGAAGCTTCTTGATCATTGGCAAATTCAATATCGGAACGATAAACATACGGGTCAAAGAACTTCAAAAAGCCTGTTGCTGCCGGAGTCTCCAGTGCAAATCGTCTGGGATCGCCAGACAGGTTGCCGGAGCCTAATGTGGAACCATGGTAACTTCTGTAACGGGACAGAATCTTACTCTTTCCGGTATAGGTTCTGGCGGCATAAATAGCGGCTTCATTTGCATCAGAACCACCACAGCTGAAAAATACTTTGCCCATGTTGTCAGGCGCCAGTTCGATCAGCTTCTTTGCCAGTTCTGCACGGGGACCGGACGCATATGCCGGTGCAATATAAGGCAGAATCTCTACCTGCTCCTTGATTGCCTCAATGATGTCTCTGTTGCCATACCCCAAATTTACATTGGCAAGCTGGGAGGACATATCATAATAACGCTTTCCGTTATAATCCCAAAAATAAATCCCGTCGGCCTTTTCTACTGGAATGGGATTTACATTTCCAGTCAGCCATGGATGCTGGTTATATTTTTTGTCAAATTGGAGAACCTCTTCTCTTGTAATATCAGACATATTCATCTTCCTTTCATTTCGTAACTGTTCAGTACCCCCACAGTTACAGACAAAAATCCATTCCATATCGACTCCGTCGATGGAATTTTTGTCTGCATAACTCAGAATTTTGCTTCGCAAAACATTCGCGAAATATTGGATCCTGAATAGTTACTTCATTTCATATATTTGTAACACTTTGAAGTTAGATTGACACCTTATCCCCGAAGCGTTGCATACAAGTCATACAGAATTTCATCTGTAATCACCACTGGGTTGTTCAGCAGGTTTGGATGATGGCTTTTGGATACCAGCTCCTCCACTGCTTCCTCTGACAGATGAAACTCTGCCAGATCCGTTCGCAGTCCTACCTGCTTTTTCAGCTGAATTATGGCATCTGCAAACTGCTCCACAGATGCAAATCCAAGCGTCTTTGCCAACTGGACGGTTCTTTCATCCGCAGCATTTACTCTGGCAAAATAATCCAGTGTCAGACCGCATGCTTCCCCATGGGGGATCCCATATATACTGGTCAACGGGAAGGAGCATGCATGGGAGGAGGTGGTCTTTGGCACGGTAAATGCAAGACCGGCCAATAAAGAGGCTTCTGCCATCTTCTCCCTTGCTTCCAGATGATCCGGTTCCTGGTATACCACTGGTAAAAAATTAAAAACTATTCGAATGGCATGGATTGCCAGCGCATCACAAATGGGCTGATGCCCCTTGCTCCAGTACCCTTCTACCGCATGGCATAACACGTCAATTCCGGAAGATGCCGTGATCTGAGGCGGCATGGATCTTGTAAGCAATGGATCAACGATCGCCAGTTTCGGATAAAAACTATCTGATACAATCGGCATCTTTTTGCCTGTCATCCGGTTGGTCAAAACGGCCACATTGGTCACTTCACTGCCAGTACCGGCAGTGGTAGGAATGGCAATCACCGGAATATGCTCCTGTGGAAACCCCCTTCCCGTTCCGTGATATTCTGCTATATCATCCACTATCGCAGAAGCTGCTTTTGCCAGATCGATCACACTGCCACCGCCTACTGCGATGATCAGATCATTTCTATTTTCTCTGATCTGACGGCTGCATCGATTGACTTCTGAAACATCCGGGTTGGGGGATACGTCTGTAAATTCGTCCCCACCCAGCTTCCTTGCCAACTCGGACACCAATCCACTTTTGGCAAAATAATTGGAACTGATGACAATGGGGCGCACTGCGTCTCCAATCCACTCTGGAAGCTGTTCCAGTTTTCCATTTCCAAAGATAATCTCTACCGGTTGTTTATAACTCCACTCCATGTTCTCCTCCATTCAGCCTTTAAATCTGGAACTGATAATCGTCGGGAAGTCTGTATTCCGATGGTGTCATATGAAAAACTTTTTTGAACTGTTTAGAAAAATACGCAATGTCCTTATAATCAATTCGTCCGGCAATTTCATTGATTTTCATATCTGAATTTTTCAAAAGCCATGCAGCACGCATCAGTTTTACATATGTTACATAATCCACAAAACGAATTCCTGTCTGTGCAGTAAACAACGTACTCAGATAGGACTTGTTGATATGCTGTTCTTCTGATAAACTTTTCTGCCGCAAATCACTTTCCGGATTATACAGAATATACTGTATAATCGAATCAAGCGACTCATTGTGTCTGGGATTCAGAAGCAGAAATCCATCAAACAGCTGTTTCACTTTATTTTTATGTTCCTCTACATCTATTGCCCCAGATGACAAAAATTCCTGTTCATTCAGATAAAGATCCAGCCAGTCATTCTGCTCAAATACTGCCTTCACCACCTGATCTGCTGCCTCGGAAAAAAGATGCAACCGGCAGAGATGCTCTGTATAATTGTATAGTTCTGCTTCCTGCCGCAAAAATAATCCCAGAAGCTCATTGGCATATTTTTCAATGGAATCTATGGTTTTTACGTTTTCTGACTGAATCCGCTGAAACAGGGAACGAATTGTCGTTTGGTCAAATGGAAATGTCCAATAATCGTCAATTCCCAGTAAAATTCCAATCCGCGCAGATTCAAAATTGCCATTTTCACCGCAAAATACAATGTGGGAACACTGGCTCTTTTTGATTTCCCGGAATATTTGATACTCCTTTGCGCCTACCAGACTTGCTTCCACAATCAACAAATCAAAGCATTTCTCTTTCCATACATCTGTCAACGATTCGACATCCGCCCACACCGCTTCAATTTCAAATCCGGTGTTTTCCCCCCAGATATGCAATGCTGTAATCTGTGCAAGTAAATCACTGTTTTTTAAAACCAGCCCTGTCTTATACATGGCATTGCACCTCTTTTCCTCACTCAATCTACGTATTTTTTCTTCAACATTTCAAAGGTTGCTTCCTCTACCTCTCTTGGCAAATCCGGATAATTTCTGCCAAGCATTTCATACTTATTCTGCCCAAACCGATGATAGGGCAGCAACTCATAGGTGAAATTGCTGTAGGGAGAAAGAAATTCCCTGATTGCTCCGATTTCCTCTTCTGTATCATTGACAGTGGGAATCACCGGTGTGCGAATCCGTTTTGGAATATGCGGAAATTCCTCAAAGAGTATTTTGATATTTTCTAAAATCAGCCGATTGGAGCCTCCTGTATACTGGATATGTTTTTTCTCATCCATCAGTTTGATGTCAAACATCACATAATCCAGATACGCCGCTGCTTTTCGCAAATCGTCACTCTTACAACAACCACAGGTTTCTATGGCAGTGTGAAGCCGTCTTCTCTTCGCCTCCCGAAGCAATTCTACTGCAAAATCCCCCTGCACCAGCGGCTCCCCTCCGGAAAGGGTCATACCACCCTTTCCACGACGGTAAAATACCCGTTCCCGTTCCACCTTTTCTAACACTTCGGCTACGGTTACTTCTGTTCCATAAACGGAACATGCTTTGGACGGGCAGACCGCCGCGCATTGACTACAGTTGGTACACAAGTCAAAATTCAGACTTCCATTTTGAATGGCATGTGCACTGCACACACCCTCACAACGGCTGCATCCTTTCTCCCAGATACACTTTGCCTTGTCAAAATAAATCTCTGGATGAGGCAACTGGGACTCCGGATTGGAACACCAGATGCAGCGCAGAGGACAGCCTTTCAGGAATACCACTGTCCGGATTCCCGGTCCATCATGCAACGAATAAGACTGGATGTTGAATATCGTCCCTGTTGTCATATTGCCACATGTCCGGTACGGGAAATGATATCATCCTGCAAATCCTTGGAAAGTTCGCAGAAATAGGCACTGTAGCCAGCCACTCTCACCAGAAGGCTTCGATACGCCTCTGGATTCTTCTGTGCTGCAATTAATGTTTCACGATTGATGATATTAAACTGCAAGTGCCAGAGTTTCAGATCTCCCCATGTACGAATAAAGTCAACCAGCTTTTCCGTACCTTCCTCTCCCTGTACACACTGTGGAGTGAGCTTGATGTTCAGCAGTCTTGCGGCACGGTTGCGATAGTCATAATTCTTTGTGGCATAATTGGAAAGAATGATGGCCGCAGGACCGTTCTTATCTGCTCCCTGTGAAGCAGAAGACCCATCGGAAAGAGGCAGATATGCCAGTCTGCCGTTTGGTGTGGCAGATACCACTTTTCCAAATGGCACATTAGAAGTAAACGGCACATATCTCAAATCCAGATGCACGCCCAGTTCTTTGGAATACTGCGCCGTAAATGCCAGCAGCTCCCGATCCAGAATCTTTCCAATCTCATCTGCATAGCTGTCATTGTTTCCATAAGCAGGTGCATTTTGCAACAGCTGCCTTTCTGCTTCGTATCCTTCAAAGTTATGCTCCAATGCAGTCTTGACCTGTTCTAATGTCAATGCCTGATCCTCGAATACCACCTTCTTAATGGCAGCCAGAGAATCAATGACAGTACCATATCCGATAAACTCAAAATAACCAAGATCAATGCCACCCTCAATCTTCGGAGTATGGATATCCTTGCACTGCTCCATGCAAAGGGCATGTAAAGAAGAACCCAGCGGAGACGCAAAATGTTCTGCTCTTAATCGAATGATCTCATGCTGCTGGATAAAAGCATGCTTCATGAAATTCTTCTGCTGTTTCAGATAAGCAGCAAAGAATTCCTCAAAGGTTTTGAACTCTGAAACCTCACCAGTCTGTAAGCCAATCACTTCATCTCCATACTTCAGCATTTTGCCGTTGTATATGGTCATTTCTACCGCTGCGGCAAAATTGATGTATGCACAAGGGGAAGTATAGGTATCCCTGTTTGGCATTCTCACCTCTGCACAGCCGGAAACAGAATAATCATACGCTTCTTCAAAATTTGCCCCCTTGGAAAGAAGCAGCGGAATCACTTCCTCATCATTGATCAGTTTGGGGAATCCACTTCCGTCTTTGATGGTCTCTGCCACCTCATACAAATACCGTTCCGGTGACAGAGTATGGATTCTTGCTGCCAAATCCGGATAGTTCAATGGGAACTCTCTCTTGGAACGCAGGAAAATATAGGTCAACTCATTGGTGGCATCTCTGCCCTCCTTGGTCTGACCACCGATGGTCACTGCTTCCCAGTGGGCATAGCCCTCATTGAATGCACCGCCTGCCTTGGAAAGATACAGATCAATATACTGTGCCATGGAAACCCATACACACTCTAACAATTCTTCTACTTTATCATCTTCAATCAGACCCTTTTCCTTATCTGCCTTGTAGTAAGGATACAGATACTGATCCATTCTTCCATTGGAAATGATGGTGCCGGTCTTCTGCTCAATTCTGGAAAACAGCTGTACAAACCACTGGCTTTGCAGTGCCTCATAAAAGCTTTCTGCCGGTTCTGCCGGTACCTTGTTGGCAATGCGGGCAATCTCTAACAGTTCTGCCTTTCTAAATGGATCGGTTTCCTTTGCAGCCTTCTCCTCTGCCAGCTTGCCGTGTCTCTTTGCCCAAAGGATGATGGCATCCGCAGTGATGATAATGGCTTCTAAGAATGGCTTTTTCTCTGTATTATCCAGTGGACTGAATTCATCCAGTTCTGCCAGACGGGCCTCTGCCTCTTTCTTAATGCCATTGAAACCCACCTTCAATACCTTCTCATAATCATGCACCCACTGAATAGAGGAACGGAAAGAAGCCGTTTCATTGACAATAAAGCGGGAAGTCAGTTCCTCATCCTGATTATAAGTATAACGGAAGGTTTCCTCCGGAATGGCTGCTGCCAATGCCTCATGGAAGGTCTTTCCCTTCCAGTATGGGGAAATCTCATGAATAATGTACTCTGCGTCTTCCTCTGTAATGTCAAATGGAGAACTGTCACGGGATGGCAGACTCTTGATTGCTTCATCCAGAAAATCTCCATCTAACTCCGGATACAAAATTCCATATCTGCCTGCCTTACCGGCTCTGCCTGCAATCAGCTGGTCGTCATCCACATATATGGTTGCATGCTCTGCATATTTGTAGAGTGCCTTTGCCCAACGCAAAACCAGTGGCTGCCCCTCAGTCTCTTTGAAAGATTCTGTAAAATACTTTCCTCTCTCAATGTCTATCTTCGGACGTGTCCCCTGAAACCCTGCGAGGATTTTGGAAGCACGCTTCTCTGTATCTTTTTTGTTTTCCAGGATTCTTTTTTCCTGCAATGAATATACAATCGCCGACATAACTCCTCCATTCCAAACTTCATGTACCAAAGTACAGTGTGCTTAAGAAAATCATATTCATTATACTATATAAAACATATAGACTTACTAGGATATATGACAAAAAAATAAATCGCACTGACATGCGTCTTTCTTTTCTATGTTTATATCACAATTTTCCCTTCGCTGCAATGATTCTATATAAGAAAAAATTCTATAAATTTTCTCACATGAGAAAATCTGGAAAGGTTCTTCTCATGTGAGATGTGTATATATGTTACACACAAAATGCTTTATTCCAGTGCCTGTGCCAGATCCGCAATCAAATCCTCTACATCTTCAATTCCGATGGAAAGGCGCAATGTATTTTCATACACACCGGCTTTTGCTCTTTCTTCTACAGACTGGTAAAAGTGTGTGGAAGAAGCAGGATGGACAATCAGAGACTTGGCATCCCCCACATTGACCATATAATCGAAAATACGAACCTTTTGCAGCACCTTCAGCGCTGCTTCCCGACCGCCCTTTACATTGATGGAAAGAATTGCACCCGGCCCTTTTGGGAAATATTTCTTTCCCAGTGCATAGTATTTGCTGTTTGGCAAGCCCGGATAGTTGACATACTCTACATTTGGATGCTGGTCTAAAAATTCTGCAATTTTCTGGGCATTGTACACATGACGTTCCATGCGCAAAGACAGTGTTTCCATCCCCTGTAACAGATAAAATGCATTCTGTGGACTCATATGGGGTCCCATTTCTGTCAGAAAGCGAATCCGCAGTCGTTTTGTAAACATGACCTGATCCAGCGTTTCTTTGTCAATGGAGCCTTCAAATTCCTTGTAAAACTTCTCAAACTGAGGAAATTTTCCGTTCAACCAGTCAAATCCCCCCTTTTCCACTACCAATCCTGCAATAATGGTACCATGTCCTGCCAGATATTTGGTGGCGGAATAGCAGATAATATCTACCCCATGCTCGAAAGGACGAAATAAATATGGTGTAGCAAAAGTATTGTCCATCACAAGGGGAATTCCATGTGCATGTGCCAGCTCTGCAATCGCTTCCACATCCACGATATTCATACCCGGATTGCCCAGACACTCAATATAAATTGCCTTTGTCTTCTCATTGATGACTTTTTTATAAGATTCAATATCATCTGCATCCTCTACAAACCGCCCTACGATACCGTAGTCTGGCAGAATGTCAGACAGCAATGTGGTGCTTCCCCCATATAAAGTTCGCACTGCCACAATTTCATCTCCTGCATTGGCAAGATTCAAAAAAGTATTGGAAATTGCGGCCATACCGGAAGACATGGCAAGTGCTCCACTGCCCCCTTCTAATGATGCGATTCTTTTTTCCAGAACATCATTGGTGGGGTTGGAAAAGCGCACATAGGAATGTCCCTCTTCTGAATAATCAAACAATCTGACACAGCGGTCATAATCCCCCAGTTCAAAGGCTGCCGTATGATAAATGGGAACTGCCTTGGAACGATAATGTTCTCCCGGATTATATCCTGCATGGAGCTGCTTTGTTGTAAAACCTAAAGAATTGTCTTTGTATGCCTCATAACTCATTTTTTCACACCCACTTTCTTCTGAATGAAATCTTCTATTCTTTTTAATGCATCATCCGCCAAAAATGCAATCACCGCACAAAAGATGGTTCCCCACAGGATTTTATAAGTGTTCATGGTACGCATGCCATCAAAGAGAAGGTTACCCAGACCTCCTGCATTAATTGTTGCGGCAATCGTTGCAATACCTATGGTTGAAATTGTAGAAAGGCGAATTCCTGCTATAATCAACGGTGCTGCCAATGGAATCTGTATTTTGGTCAGTACCTGTATATTGCTCATACCCATCCCATAGGCAGCTTCCACGATGCTGGGATTGACGTTTTCTAATCCCGCAAGGAAATTTCGGATCAACAGAAACTGATTGTATAAAACAAGCACCAGAATGGCCGTCTTTTCCCCCAGGCCTGTAATGGGGATCAGCAATGCAAAGAGCGCAAGACTTGGTATAGAATACACAGCCCCGAAAATCTGTACGATCAGATTTCCCAACGTCTCATTCCGATAAATCAGAATGGTAATTACAGATGCCAACAAAATAGAAATTACCAATGTGAATAACACAATTTCCACATGCTCTAACAATGCCAAAAACAATCTATCATAATACTTTAGGAAATATGCAATCATCTTTCTCCTCCTTTCTCTTTTATTCTAAAATCTTTTATATTCCCTCACCATTTCTGACATAATTTGTATCTACGTGCCCGGAACTGATCAAGGATTCCACAAATGCATTTGCCGGTTTTTCAATGATCTCACCGGGTGTTCCATACTGCTGTATCTTTCCCTGATCCATAATCAACACTTTGGTTCCCAGTTTCATTGCCTCCGTGATGTCATGGGTCACAAATACAAATGTTTTCCGGGACTGTCTGTGAATTTTCAGCAGTTCATCCTGTAGATTGCTGCGGTTGATGGCGTCGATTGCGCCAAAAGGTTCATCCAACAGCATAATCTTTGGATTGGCAGCAAGAGCACGAATCAATCCAATTCTCTGCTGCTGGCCACCGGAAAGCTGCCCCGGATATCTGTCTTTGAATTCTTCGGGCGGCAGGTTTACCATTTCCAAAAGTTCTGTCACACGCTGGTTGATTTTGTCCTTGTCCCATTTCAATATTCTGGGAACTGTAGCAATATTGTCATATATGGTCATATGCGGAAACAATCCAATCTGCTGAATGACGTATCCGATTCCACGACGCAAAGTGATTGGTTCGATATCCTTGATATTGGTTCCAGAAAGATAGATATTGCCTTCATCTGCCTCATGAATTCTGTTGATCAGTTTGATCAATGTTGTCTTTCCACAGCCAGATGTTCCTAAAATAGTCAACAGTTCCCCTTCTTCTATTTTTAAATTTACATGATCCAGTGCATTATAGCCAGCACCGGGAAATCGTTTTACCACATCTTGAAATTCAACTGCTATTGCCACACTACTACCGTCCTTTCATTTTTAATGCCTGCTTTGGACATGCCGTTGCGCAAATTCCACAGCCAACACAGTTTTCTTCGTGTACAATGATCTTTCGATCTCTTTTCTCAAAAACGCCAAAATGACATCTTCTCACACATTTTCCACATGCGATACAAGCCCCCTGATCCAGCGAAACAATGTGCTTTGTAGCAGGCCAAAAAACTCCACTATTTCTTCTTCTTTGACTACGAAACAAATAACAGCAGTCTCCACAGCAGTTGCAGATTCCATTGGGATTGACCGTATGCATCAAACCTGCCTGGTCGGCTTTTCGAACAATCTCCTTTGCTCTTTCCTTGTCAATCTCCTCAGAATGCCCACGGTGTACAAATGTATTGATGCCGTTTTTATATGTGATGCAGGTTCTTGTAGGAAGCCCACAATCACCGGTAAGGGATCTGCAATCACAATAATTTAGATACACAGGGCGTTCCTGTTTGTCGATGAATGCAACTACCTCATCCAGAAGCAATATTTCGTCAGATGTGGGACGTACACGCAAATCCTGATTCAGACTTTTGTCATACTCCGCAAAATACCAGTCATCCAGGCTTCTTCTGACGTCCTCTGGAATCCTGCGGTACCGTTCCTGCTCAGAAATGACAAAAATATCCAGTCTACCATAAAAATTGTTCAGCCGATACCACTGCTTCCCCTCTTCTACCAGAGAAATGATGCCCCGATGGTAGGCAGAGGCTGCAAATGCCTCTGCTTCCTCCCGTACAAGAAGTGCGATGTCATGGACATCAAACACTTCTTTCTCTACCTTTTCTACAAAATCCTGTTCCTGCTTTGTCAGAAACACATCAATATATGCTTTTGCCGCTTCCGGCACTCCAAACTTTTCAAACACGATCTGGCTCATACGTTTATCTGTTTCTTTCATTATTTGATGGTCTTATAAAACTCTGCTGCCACTTCGTCGTATTCCTGCTTCTCTACATCTACCTTAGCATTTAATTCAGTAATGGTTTCTGTATCAATCTTTGCAGAAATTTGATTTAATACCTCTGCAATATCCGGATTTGCTTCTAACACTTCCTCTCTGATGATTGGTGCAATGTTATAAGGCGGCCATACATGCTGATCATCCTCCAGCAGGGTAAATTCATCTTCGATCAGCTGACCTTCTGTGGTTGCAGCAGGTGCCACATCTGCTTCCCCGGAAGAAAGAATCTGATATCTTAAGTTATATTCATATACCTTGGAAGACTTCCAGTCAAATGGACCATAGGTTGCAATCAGTGCCGGAAGTCCATCCTCTCTTTCATCGAACTCACCCTGAGAAGCAAAACGAAGCTCGGTTGCATATTTCTGTAAATCAGAAATGGTCTTGATGCCATACTGCTCAGAGACCGCAGTGGTGATCACCAGTCCCTGTCCGTCATTTGCTTCCGCATAGTCCAGCCAGTCAATGTGAAACTGCTTTTTATATTCTTCTTTTACAATGTCATACACCTTCTGTGGATCAGTTTCCAAAGGCAGCTGCAAGACAGAAAGCAGTCCTGTACCAGTATACTCCGGATACAGATCAATCTCATCATTTACGATTGCGGTATGTACTGCGGAATTGGCAATGCTGAACTTTCTGTCCACTTTATACCCTGCATCCTCCAGTGCCAGGGAATAAATCTCTGCAAGAATCTGACTTTCTGTAAAATTCTTAGACCCAACTACCACTGTCGCCTTGCTGCTCTGGCTGTCCTTCTTTCCGCATCCTGCCAATGCGCCTGTTCCCAAAGCAAATGCCAATGTAACCACTGCAATTTTTTTCCAAATCTTCTTCATAATTGTGTTCTCCTTTACACTCTTTGATATTTTGTTGCCTGTTTATAGATACAATTCAGTAAATACCCTGTTCCCAATGACACCACTGCAACTGTGATGCCACCCAGCCAAAGCAGATCATTTCGCATCAAACCAAGACCGGTCAGAATGATTTCTCCCAGCCCACCGGCACCAATGTATGCTGCAAGTGTTGCACTGGCAACCACTTCTACGATGGCGGTTCGTATGCCGGTAAATACGATGGGAAACGCAAGGGGTACTTTGATCTGAAAGAATACCTCTCTTGGATTCATCCCCATCCCCACTGCTGCTTCTACAATGGATTCCGGAAGCTGTTTAAAAGCCTGGGTGGTATTGATGAGAATGGGTGGAATGGCCAGAATGGTCAGGGCCACCACTGCCGGCACAATTCCGGTTCCGATGATGGGAATGCAGACAATCAGGATTGCCACACTTGGAATGATTCTTAACATTCCCCAAAACTTCACCGATATTTTTTCTACTATATGACACCGTGTACTCAATATTCCCAATGGAATGGCTATGATCATGGCAAATGCGACAGAAATCGCACTAATTTCCAAATGCCGCAGGATATTCCAAATATAATCCATCCAGTGCGTTGCAAAATATTCGCCTAATCTAGTCATACAACATCCTCCTTTCCAAAAGCTTTTATAAATACATAGTATTTTCATATGTTTACTATGTATTCGTGTCTGAGGTGTATTATAAAGTCTGTGGTTACTACAGAGTCAAGCTTTTTTGCACAAAAAAACTGAAAACGTTTGCTTCCAGTTTTTCTTCGTGATGCACAGCCGTTCCGTGCCCTCACCGAATCGTGACTCCTGAATCGTGCCTGTGATTCTATATTTATGATTCTATGGGAATCCATATTCCCAAATACCTTCGTTCTACCCCATGATCCTGAATTCTGGATATCATTTTCCCGATGATATCCCCTGCCACCTGATACTGATGGGCATTTAAATATTGTTTCACCCCATCGATCACATCCAGATCATAGAAATCTTCTCCTGTTTCCTCTACAACCGTATAAACTGCCTTATGAGCCGGAATCACATCCACATGGGTCGGAAGGGGAATCTGCAACTCTTCCACCACCTTTTTGTCCAATGCATTGACCCAGAGACATTCATTTTTCGGTACATCTAATATAAAATTCTCCTGTTTGAATATGGCAAGGTATTCTACCAGAGAATAATATTCGTTGATCCAGCATTGCCAGATATCCGATTCCTCTTCATCTCCTTCTTCCTCATGAAAATAAAAATGAATATAATATTTTTCCGGCATAGTCACCAGCCGATACTGCCCCATACCCTGCGCTGCCTCTCTTATGGTATGCACACTCTGTTGTGCATACTTGTGCAGCGCCTGGTAATATCTGACTGCCTGTGCGTATTTCTCCTCCAGCCGCTCAAACTCTCTTGCATACTGCTCCATGTCTGTAATCTGAAAAAAGTCCTTGATTTCCGACATATTCATGCCGTAATTGCGCATCTTCCGATACTCCAAAAGGTTTAACACATCTATTTCAGAATAATAGCGGTACGTATTCACCCGTGTGGGCTTCACAATGCCTGCCGTTTCATAATACCGGATTGTATCCACCGGAATTCCAGTCATCTTCGACACTTCTGATATCTTGTATTTCATAGCCTTCCTCCTCCACTTTTATACCAGACCAATCCATACTGTTCATTATTCCTATCATTTCAATAGGTATAATATGTATTTTTATTATCGTACTATCAGAAACTTTTATTGTCAATCTGTTTTTTCTTATGTGTAATAGGATTTTCCTATTACATAAAAGAAAAGGCGCCTGCCTATCCTGTGCAAACGCCTCTGCTTCGTTCCATGTTATTTGTAATCATCTATCTCTTCCACCGCATATAATGGCAGATTTACCATCCAATCTTCTTTCCGGTAATCTGCCATAGAAGTTCGTATGGACAATTCCGGCTGAAACTTCTCTTTGTATGTTCTCAAGCTCTTTGCCCGGAGGTTTTCCTCTGCCTTGACCTCTAAAGGAATCACTCTTTCTCCGTCATCCACCAGAAAATCAATCTCGCAAGAGCCACGTTCATTCGTATAATAGTAAATCTGTAATTCAGCCTTTGTGACAAGCTGCTGTAGTACGTACTGTTCTGTCAGCGCACCTTTGAATTCCACAAACAGACCATTGCCATCCAGTAAAGTACGCTGTCCCAATCCTGCCATACACCCAAGTAATCCCACGTCCACAACAAAAAGCTTAAATGCTTTCCCATCTTCATATGCCTTCAATGGCAAATGGGGCATATTCACACGATTCACTTTGTGCACCAGACCGCAATCCGACAGCCACAATAGGGCTGCCTCATATTCTTTCGCTCGGGCTCCTTCCCGAACCAGTCCGTAAATAAACTTTTTATTCTCTTTGGCCAACTGAGAAGGGATGCTGTTCCAAAGCATGCGAATTCTGGGCACAATTTCATTGGGTGCATGTTTGGAAAAATCCTGCTCATAGGCTGATAAGATTCTCTTTTGCACCTCCCGCACTTCATTGAAATCCTGATTTTCTGAAAAACGCAAAACGGCTTCCGGCATACCACCTACAAAATAATATTGCTTCAATGCATCAATATAAGTCTGTTTAAACGCCGTAATCATGGAAAAATCATGGGTTGACAGCAGTTCTGCAAACCGCTCCTGCCCTGTCGCCATCAGAAATTCTCGAAACGTAAGCGGATACAGTTTCAAAAAATCCACCTTTCCCACCGGAAAAGAAGTACCGCTGTGCAATGCTATTCCAAGCAAAGAACCCGCACAGATGATGTGATACTGAGGTGCATCTTCACAAAAATATTTTAAACCAGACAAGGCTTTCGGCACTTCCTGCACTTCATCAAAAATAATCAATGTAGCTGCAGGATCAATCTTCCTCCCGGCATACAATTCCAATCCAAGAATCAACCGCTCTGTATTCAAATCTGTGGCAAATAAATCTGCCATTCTGCGATTGGAATCAAAGTTGATGTAAACTGTATCCTCGTAGGCTTTCTGCCCAAACGCCCTCATCAGCCATGTCTTTCCAACCTGACGTGCCCCCTCAATAATCAGAGGTTTCCGATAGGGGCTTTCCTTCCATTTGTAGAGACTTTCCATTGCAAAACGATACATAGATACACCTCCCATATGTCTGTCTATGTATAGTATAACAAAGGATTACAAAAAATACAACGAACTTTCGATCTATGAATACAAAAAATACAGCGAACTTTTGTTGTGTTGATACAAAAAATACAACGAACTTTTGTTGTGCAAACACAGAAAATACAACAAAATTTGATTGAACTCATATCGGCTTTCTGATTACAGAAAAACTCCGCAAGGTGAAATCCCCTGCGGAGTATAACTGGATCCTATCTTTCCCACGGCTGTACAACACCACGGATTTCATTGATATCCTGAATTCCCTTTGCATCCAGCCATGCATTGATCTCATCAATGATCTGAAGAGGTGCATATGGATTTCTGAATATGGCAGCTCCCACTTCTACGCAGGTTGCGCCTGCCATGATCATCTGGATCGCCTCTTCCCCTGTGGTGACACCGCCAATTCCCAGAATCGGAATATTGACTGCATTTGCCACTTCCCATACCATTCGAAGCGCAATGGGGAAAATCGCCTCTCCGGAATATGCACCTACATTGTTATGGAAAAACGGTCTGCGTGTATTGATGTCAATCTTCATGGCATGTATGCTGTTGATCAGGGAAACCGCATCCGCTCCGCTGCTTTCGGCTGCCTTTGCGATTTCTCCGATATCTGCCACATTCGGGGACAGCTTGACAATCAACGTTTTATCTGTCATTTCCCGGATGATTTTCGTGATCCGTTCTGTTCCCTCACAGGAAGTACCGAGAGGTGCGCCGGATGTATTCGGACAGGATATGTTCAGTTCGATGATAGGTGCGTCTGTTTCATTCAGTTTTTCCACAATCTTACAATATTCTGCCTCATCGTTTCCTGCAATGTTACTCAGGATATTGGTTCCTTTGGAAAGCAGATTGGGAAGTTCACTTGCAATATAGTAATCAATGCCTGGATTTTGCAAACCTACCGAAAACAGCAAACCGGAGGGCACTTCCACAATCCGTTTCCCAGGGTTTCCATTTCTCTTGTGTAACGTGGTTCCCTTTGTGGCAAGTCCACCCAGCTTTGACAGATCAAAAAATTCCTCATACTCACGTCCATAGCCAATGACACCTGATGTCACGATGACCGGATTCTTAAACTCCACATCCTTGATATTTACTTTCAGATTTGCCATTACCACATCACCTCCTTGGAATCAAACACTGGACCATCTTTACACACATGCAAAAACTCTGTCTCTCCTTCTCGTTTAATCGGTACAGAGCAGACAAGGCAGGCGCCGATTCCGCAGCCCATATGCTGTTCTAATGATACTGCACAGCGCACACCATATTTTTCTGCAATCTGTGCAATCACTTTCAGCATAGGCATGGGACCACATGCACAGATCATATCTACATGCTCTCCTGCGGCCAGCATTTCTTCCAACGGCTGGCTGACAAACCCTTTTCTGCCTGCTGATCCGTCATCGGTACAGAGTATGGTTTCTGTCCCATTTTCAGCAAACGCATCCTGCAAAATGATAATGGACTGATCCCGGAAACCTGTGATGGCTTTCGCATGTTCTTTATAATAGTCTGACAATCCCAACATAGGCGGCACGCCGATCCCACCGCCAATCAAAACCACTTTTTTGTCAGATTCCAGCAAAGGAAATCCATTTCCAAGGGGCCCGATGACATCCAGCTGAAAGCCCTCCTCCAGTTTTGCCAAATCCTTTGTGCCCTGTCCTTTCAAAGCAAAGACAATTTGAATCGTCCCCTGCTCCTTGTCGATCCTACAGATTGAAATCGGACGGCGCAGAGAATGCCCTGTGACACCGATGTGCACAAACTGCCCCGGAACTGCCCTTGAAGCAATCTCAGGAGCATGGATGTCCATCTCATAAATTCCATTGGCCGTATTTTTCTTCTTGAGAATCGGATAAAATCCTTGTACGTACTTCATATACCATCTGCCTTTCCATTTCCGCCATGATGCAGTCCCTTCTCCTTGGTATCCATCCAGGACCGCTGGCGTTTCAGTCTCTCCCGGCTATCCCAGCCATCCTCTATGATGGACTTCTTTCCATCAAATATGCAACAATTTCTGATGCATTCAGTTAGCTTTAAATAACCAAAGTACAGTATATCTCACTTATACTAAATCTGTCAAGCAGGAAAAGCATTCTTCAAACTTTTTTACCAGCTATTGCTCTTGATACCTCAATCACACTCTTATGCTTCAGGTCTCTCGGCTCAAACTGAATCAACAAGTAAACAAACTGCATCACCAGACCCGCTCCAAAAGTGCTGATCAGTGTTCCGATGCCCACGGATCCTCCCAACAAATATCCTGCCAGTAATACGACTGCCCACAACATCACTTCCACGACCCCTATGGGGAATCTCGGCATTCTCTTTCCGAGACCCACTAACAATGCGTCTCTCGGACCACAGCATTGTTCGGCACTCATGTATATCCACATTCCAAGTGCCATGAACACGAATCCCATGAGCATGATACCGATTCCTAACCAAAGATGATGATTTTCCGGAAATGGATTCAGATAGTTGAATGCCTGGACAAAATTTCCGGTCAGCAACGCATCAATGATCGTGCCATATCCGATCTTCTCTTTCAGCAAAACATCTATCAAAAGAACTGTGACCGCTATGATCGTCATCGATATCCCATAATTGAACGGAGTATGCTTTGCAATCCCCATTCCAAGACAATCCCATGGGGCAAGTCCGATATTTGCATATATGGTCATATGTACTCCAAATGCAAACACCAGCAACCCTAATATGATTCTGATCCACTCTAATGCTATTTTTCGTTTCATTTCTTTATGCATCCCTCTTCTTCAAACCGATCTACAACCTCAATCATATCTGCCTGAAGTCTGTTTCGACATTCTGCCTTCATCTCGTCGGGTACACCATAAAATGCCTCTGCCATAGCCCCTGCAATACAGGTCAGCGTATCGCTGTCTCCTCCAAGAGACACCGCTGTCCGAATGACATCTTCAAAGTGATTCCCTTCAAGGAATGCCGTGATTGCTTCCGGTACAGTCTTCTGGCAACTTTCATTATGACGATATTCCGGTCGAATCTCATCACAAGTACGTGATAAATCATACCCAAATTGAGACTTCACATACTGTTTGATTTCTGCTTTGGATGATCCCGTTCTCGCAAGAAAAATCACACTTGCCACAGATTCCGCACCCTTGATCCCTTCTGGATGGTTATGAGTCACCTCTGCCGTATATCGCGCTACCTCCCTTGTGCGTTCCAATGTATCATAAAGCCAACCTGCTGCAGAAACACGCATGGCAGACCCATTGCCATAACTGCCGTATGGTTTGCTCTCTTTTTTCTGCAACCACCAGAAAAACTTCGCACCATACCCTGCATTCAAATAAGCCTTCCCCCATTTTTTCATAGATAAAATCAAGTTGTCCTTGATTTTATCTTCTCCTGCATCCAAACCAGCATTCATCAATGCATCTGCCACAGCTACAGTCATCACTGTATCATCGGTAAACTTCGCACCATGTGAAAACAGTACAAACTCTTTGGACTTATTTCCTCTGTCGAACTCAAACGGACTGCCAATGATATCACCTAAAATTGCGCCATACATATTGCGAATCCCTCACTTTTCCATTTTCTTTATAAATGCCTCTCACACATCATACTATCCTACCTTGTTTTTTCTATAACAAAAGCACCTAACATTTCTGATAGATGCTTTCATAAATTCAAGCATACTTAACTATATAAGCATTGTATCCATCAATTCACCACTGCAAGTAACATTTATCAATGACAACATGGCCATATTTTGAATTGTATCACAGAGTTCAAATTCCTTTTCCTCTTTCCAGCGTGGTTTCCACTCTAATACATCATCATATACGTCTTTATCAGAAATCAATGTCTTATCTTGGGTTAATTGATCATATGAGTACAAAACTGTTGCTATCATTTCGGCTTGAGCCGTACTTTTCACCCTCCCAAATAAATCTACTGTTTTTCTAACAGCAATTCTTTCATCCTCTGTAAACTTTTCCAGATGAATCTCAACATCCTCAGAAACTGTTAAAGAAATCATTCTGCCAAGCTGTTTCTCGACAATCAAGTTCGCATTTGCCAATGCAGTAATACTGTCTTTTACCTGAGAAGAAAATGGACCGTAGCTTCCCTTAGAAAATGTAAATCCTGTATCCACACCATTTCTTGTAAGAACATAGCAAATCTTCTGATAAATCGTTCTTCCAACCATCAATGTGTATTTTCGTTCATTTAGTTCCTTTACAACTTAGAGAATGAGGTACCATTTTGAATTTACTCTGGAATGACTATTTCCTACTATGTTTTGCTGTAAGGCTACGTTTCTTTGTTCTTTCGCCTCCTGCATCGCAATTGACGTATGCTCAATTTTAGCTGCTCTTTCATTTGATAATAAACCTCTCTGCATAATCGAAGGTATATTATCAATCGCTTGAATGTTATATAGACCAGTCTGTCTAGTAATCTTAGTAAACATTTCTGAAGGTTTCACAATATCACTTCCAATATATTTATAGTATAGCATATCTCAATTATTTTGTCGAACGTTTGTTTGTTTTTTGACAAGAATACACCCATGGTATCCTATCATAACTCTCCACAGAATGAAATATTGGTTTTCTCTATACAAGAGAGATTCGAATTCCTACAACACCATATTGATTCTGCTCCTCTATGGAATAGTATTGGTTCATATCATCCGGAGAAGCATCATGAATCGTCTCGGCAGTATAGCCACACTCCAGAAGAGGTAGATTCTCATACAATTCCCGAAAGGAATCAAACACCAACAATTCCTCCACTCTGGCACGCAACACCGCATCCTGATCTTTTGTATTCTCAAACCGAATGATATCCCCTTTTTTGATGCGTCTTCTTTTCTCGTCCAAGAGACGCAATTCTATAGTTTTTTTGCCATTCTCAATCATTTGAAAAGGGGAAGGTGCCAAGCGCATCAAATGTTCTGTCCTGTTCTGCCAGATATACTCTGACTTTTCTTCTATGCATTCTACCTGTGCAATCTGACTTTTGAAAAACAACCAGTCATCAATCTGCAGTACTTCTTCGCTTCTGCCATATTCTACTTCACAGTATTCTGCTGAGTGATACATACATGGGCCTTCATAAACCAATCCGTCTGTCAATGTAAGTTTTACTATTTTTCCATCATAATTTGATAGATTCATTTTTTTACTCATAAAGCCTCCGCAATAGATACAACCAGCTGAATCAACCGATGCATCGCCCTTTCATCTGGCTCTTCCAGTATCTTGATCCTTCCATCCAAAATCATATTCTGTATTCTCATTTGCAGTCTGGAAACTATCTGTACTCCTAATCCGTTCTGCTGTACCCGGTTCCTTTGTAAGATGAACACTGCCAGCTGTCGTTGCATCGAACACAATGTTGATCATAATTCTGTTCCTCATTTTATCAATCTAAACAGTCACATCACTTCCCAGTATCCATTCTTACTTGCCCCATGTCGGACTATTTTTCCATCTGCTTTTAACCTGGACAAGATTCTTTCCACCTGCCGGTCGGTCAAACCAAGCGTTGCAGCCAGAGTTTTCGCGCTCAGTCTGTTATCCTGTTTCAGAAGAGCCACTACTTTATCCTCATTTGTTCCGACATTTATACCGACATTTCCTCCGACATTTATACCGACATTTGTCTGTTTATTTTGACTTTCAATTACATCTTTTAGTGCGTCTCGTATCACTTCGAGCATAAATGTAACAAATATTGTGGACTCTCCCTCTGTATTAGAAGCGTTCAAAGCCTTATAATATCCATCCTGCTTTTCATAGATCAGGCTTTCTATCGGCATCCATGCGAAAAAATCTTTCCACTTCTGTAAAATCAACGACTGCCAAAGTCTCCCTGTTCTCCCATTACCATCTGCAAACGGATGGATAAATTCGAACTCATAATGAAATATACATGACTTGACAAGTGGATGAAGCTTCGATTTCTTCAACCAGTCAAATAACTGTTTCATCAGATCAGGCACATAATGTGCCGGTGAACCGGCATGAATGAGTTGTTTCCCAGCATATACGCCCACATTGCCATTTCTAAAACATCCTGCTTCCTTTACCAGTCCTTCCATCATAATCTTATGTGCCAATAAAAGATTGTTTACGCTGTATGGATCAAGCATAGATATTCTCTCATAAGCTTCATAAGCATTTTTTACTTCACGAATATCCTGTGGTGGACCAAGCACCGTTTTCCCATTTATCACATCTGTCACTTGATCCAATGTCAACGTATTTTGCTCAATGGCAAGTGATGCGTGAATTGACTTAATCCTGTTCTCTCTGCGAAGTTTCGAATTCGGCTGCAACGTATCATAGGTTACAACCGCACCGACCTGTTCACCAATCTCAATCACAAGATTTGTAATCTCCTCTGTCATGGTAAAAGGAGGTGTGTAAGAATCGCTCATTTCATTCTCTCCTCGTATGATATCTTTTCAATACAACAAATGCACCTTGATCACTGGATAAAATTTATTCTATCAGTAGTACATATATCATACCACAAGCCTTCACAAAATAAAACTTTTTATTATTGCTTTATTTACAGGCTTCTCTCAGCATAAATTGATAGATTCATTTTTCTCTTTCCACAAGAATGATCAGTAACTAATTTTACTCTCATTCTGACGCAATCTGCCATTCTGTTCAAGTTTCCGATCCAACCACCAAATTGGGATCGGCAGAATATCGTGCACTGGCTTGTTGTTGTTCCATATGTGACATTCTTTTGTTCTCCGATCATAAAGAAACTCTCAATACACATCTGCATCCGGCGCAGAGAATACGCCTCCATAAAAGGTATCATCATATTCTATGTTCTTGAAGTAAAAGTTAATATAAAAGCGACTCATACTAATTCTCCTCGCTTATACATTCGCCCACAAAATGGTATCCGGGATAAAGCAGTCCTCATCACCTTCGAGATAACGGACAGGCTTTCCGGCTGCCTTGGCATACTTAATTTCAGACCTAGTACTGTTACCGATATAACCGTCAACATTGATGACGAAAATCTCATCAGCCATGTCGATCTTACGCTTGTGCATATCGTCCAGCATTTCCTTGGTGCCCTCTGTCCAGACTTCATCGTCCCCGGCGTGGCCGAACAGTCCGACGCTGATGACAATATTGCCCTCCAATGTCAGCCGTTTCTGAGTCTCCATAAACTCATCCTTGAATCGGGTGCTGCCGCATAGGGTTATGACCTTATACTTTCCAACCATAATCAATCTCCGTAAAACAGATCATCGTAAAACATCATCTCTTCGATGCTGTATGGACGATTCTCCCATTCCTTCTTCATCTTCTTATAGGTCTTGCCGTCCACCTCAATGGTGCGAGTCTCCATAACAGTTTTCTTTATGCCAAAGAGACCCTTTTTTTCAACGGGAACTTGAACCTTGACTTTATGCTTCATCTCATATCCTTATTTCAAAAATTCCGACATCTGGCCGTAGCCACTTACATAGGCACCCTTCTGCGCTCTGGTAAGAGCCACATATAGCAAACACTTTTCAGCCGTCATCGTTTCCTGTTCGCTTATTGAATCCGTATGGTCGATTGCTGATGCCAGCGGAACGATACGATTGTTAGCCGCAACAATGAAAATATACTGGAACTCCAGTCCCTTGACGCGGTGCATGGTGGCAACACGAATACCATCCAATCCGCGATCATCTGCCTTGTTTCCTTTGATCTCATAGCAGCGGATTCCATTTGCCGTGAACTGTGAGATATAATCATCCAGCAGTTTATGCGTTCTTGCGACAACGCAGATATTCTTCGCAGATACTCCGCCATCGACAAGTCCCTTGATTTCTTTCAGAATAGAATCAAATTCTTCATTGGCGTTAGCAAACCGATTCACTTGCGGAGCTTTACCGTGAGTCAGGGACTGACAGCGGTCACCCGTGTCGAAATCATCATCCAAATCATCAAATGAGATACCGTTCAAAAGCGCAAAGGCCGCCTTCCGTATCTCCTCGGTGGTACGGTAATTGATGCGGAGAATACTGCTGCGTCCACGGACATTGATGCCGCACTTGGATAGAGCCGCTTTATTCTTGTATATACGCTGATGCGCATCTCCAACAATAAAGATGTCATTTTCATGCTCCTCACCGGCAATGGCACGGAGGAGCCTGAAGCCGTTAACGCTTAGATCCTGACCTTCATCAACGATCACATGCTTATATCTGGTCTCGGAGTTGGATTTCAAAAGAAGCATACGGCATTCATACATTGCGGTATTGATATCCCGAATCTGCTGCTCCTTCATCATATTCTGATAGGCTTCAAACACCTTCCAAATCTGCATGCGCTTCTTTCTGTCAAGCCTGGTGCCACGTCCGGTTCTCGTTGCCTTGACATACTTTTCAAGAGTGAAAGCCTCCTGTGCCACGACAACCCTGTTGTATTCATCTTCATAAAAGCTCACAGGAAACTCGCCGCTGAAGTCATTTTCCGCCACAGCGTCTTCCCATATCTTGGTGATCTTATCATCGTATGCAATCTCAGCAGAGTATCCATGCTCACGAAGGAACTGCGCCACCCATGCGTCGAGATTGATGACATCAATCCTGCGGAGTTCGTCCATCGTGCAGATTTTCCGAAGGTTATCCTTGATGTCCGAGGCGAGGTTGGCCGTATAGGTCGTAAAAAGAATACGCTCTTTATCCTTTAATCCAGCTGCCAGCTGTTTTGCCCGGTGCATCGCCACTACGGTTTTTCCTGTGCCTGCTCCACCAAGAACACGAGCCGCCCCGGAATAATTCTTCTTTACGATTTTCCGCTGAGTCGGATGAAGGAATACACGCCATTTCTCCAGTGGCTCCGCCATGATACGGCGCAGTTCGTCCTCTCCTTCGACCACAACAAACGACTTCAAGGTCTCAGGACTATCCAGCGCATCTGCAAGGCTGTCGGACACTGCGCCTTCTTCCTGTTCCTGTTTTACCAGCGCCTTTACTTCATCCAGAGGGAATCCCTCTGCAATCCAGGAAAGCGTTTCAAATGTGTCCGCTGGAAAGCTGCTTTTTTTGGAGTAAAACTCTTGAGCATCCCCGATGCTTCTTGCAAAGGGAATCATCTCTTCCGGCAGACCAAGCTCCACCAGATCCTTATCCGATATTTCAGAAAACAGGCAGAAGTCCTTTGCTGCTGGAATAACCTGCGGAGCGATGACCATATCGTAAATCTGAATCGCACCGGTCTTCGGATTAACTTCGCACTTTTTGTTCTTAGCCCATGCGTAGGCCTCGTCATGATGATCCACCCACAGGAGAAGATAAACACCCGTCTCCGGCTGCCTGACAACAATACCTCTGTAGGTATCATCAATCCGCACAGAACATATTTTCTTGTCCTGGCAAGCGTTCAGTTTCTCATAATTGATTCCAGGAGAAGTCGGATCGTTACGGAACTTATTCATAAACTCCGTAACCTTCCCCTGAATCTGCCTCGGCAGTGCCGCAAAGGCCGTTAAAAAATCAGCGGATATTGCGACCTTGGTAGTGTTCTCTGACATCTTTTACACCTCCCCAAAAATCGTGTCGATTTCATCAGCACCCACGAATATTTTCCATCCGGCATTCTCCGCTTTTTCACGGTCTGCCTGCTGTTCTTCCGTCATGTATCCTATCTTACGGTTTATCCAAGCCAGCTCGATTTCTGCGATAACCTCGCCTAAATCATCAGCCAGCTCATATCCTGCGTCCTCCGGTGCTGCGACACCTTTTTCTTCGAGAGCATCGGCAATCTTAACCGTAGCATCATCAAAGAGCATTTCTCTTATCTCGCCCCAACCCTCACCGGAAGACGCGGAAGGAGCATTATCTTCTGCTGCAGTATCTGTCTGCCCATACGGCAATGCTACATAAGCATGATTATCAAGCCCTGTGCTGCATACGGCAGCAAAGCATTTACTAAACTGCATCACATTAAAGAACTGCCAGAAGCCGTTCCATTCCTGTTCATATTTATCCGTCCTGCTATCCGCACGGTCATCCAGCAGCGAAAGGACAGCCACAGGAGCATTCTTGTCTGCCTTCATACTTGCCGCCAGTAGTCCGGCGTAAGCATAGAAGTGCGAATCAGAGCTTCTCGGAATCCACGTTCCGAAGAAGGTGCCTGGCTGGACGTATGCCTCCTCCGTAAAATGAACCTGGCTGTTTGCTTTTCCTATGGCATCATTCCAGTCCACAAAAGCAAGACTGTTAGTTGCCTTGGACGGTTCCAGGAGAGAAAGCGCATAAGCTCTCGCCTGTGCCTCAAACAAGGCCTGCGCATCATCCATATCAAGATATCGCATCAACAACTCAAAGGTGGACATCTTTCCAGGCTTAAGCACATCAGCCTTACCTACAGTAGGCTGATACATCTTAGCGCCGGACGGCATCTTTTCAGGTGCCAGAGTCGGTGTCGCATAGTCGCCCTGCGCCTGGAAAACGGTCTGAACATCCCGCCAACTCAAAGCCCAGACACGGTATCTTCCGCTCCTTCGGATTGCCTCTCGCTTCAGGGTATCATCTGCGACCTTGTCCTTATGGTAGATAAAGCCATCTGTGAAGATAGCAACCGGCAATTTATCAGAGCGTCCTATCTGCCGAATAATAAAATCAGGCTTGCACTGTACGGAAATACCCTGCGTCGGTCCCAGCGTTACCTGTGGCTCGATCTCCCACGAAGAGTCATTGACCTTGAGGATGTATCCTTCCTTATCATTAACAAGCGACTTGGAGATTTCGACTTTGCGGTTCTCGTTGCCCATCTGGGCAATTGCCTCCACAAAGCGTCTTTCAAGCTCACTGTCAAACAATGAGTTTACGGGAATGTTGCCCAGTTTCTCTATCTTGGTCAGGTTATCCTTGCCGCTTAAGATGGACTTCAGTATGCGAATCGCCGTGCTGCGTGAAATGTTACCTATGTTCTGACTCTGCCTATAAGCATACAGGCAGTGATAGCAGCCATCCTTCTGCGGGTCTTCCTTGCAGGAGCACTGCTCCAGTTTCTGAAGAGCGCGTTCAAAAATATCGATAAGCGATCCCTGCTCATTCATCAGCTGTTTCAGATAACCGGTGCCGCCGGGAACGGAATCATAAATTACAAGGTATTGCTTTCTGTAATCTGCATCCGGCACGGGAACCTCGCTGACTGTAGCACGGAGATGGTCCACGTTACCGAAGTATTCCTTCATGCCAAGCATAAAGGCTGCTGTGAAGGATTCTGTTCTTACGGTTGAGGCATCCATCGTTGTCGCCGGAATAAGAATGCGCAGAGCTTCCGTTGCGAATTCCCTGTAAAGGAACAGGCACTCTTCAAAAGGATCGTTATTAAATGCCGGCATCTTCCGGGTCTTGCAATAGAAGGTATGGACACCCTTTCCGTGTTCTGGCTGGATCTTTCCGCAGTATTTGCAGATCTTAAATCCTTTGCGGACATCCTCTACTCCGGATACCGTCAGCTTTTCACCAACCATATCGCTCTCACCGAAGTTAATCTCCCGAAGAGTCGCTTTCTTTACGAACTCATACCCGAATGCAAACTCCTCGTTATCCATTTCATAGGCGCTGGAGATATCGTGGTCTTCATCCACATCCACCAGAAGCTGCTTACAATAGAATACATTGGAACGGTCATCACTTTCATCGGAAATAAGGCTCTTTGTATAATCCATGTTAGAATAGACCATCTGCACCTTGAGCATATTCCGAACCTGTCCCGCATCCGCCCAGGCAGGACTGCCGCATTGCGGACAGCATGCCGTGTTCTTTCCGGCTTCTTCAATTTGGGCATGGGAGCAGTTCGGGCAAAGTCTCCATTTTGCCGACTGCGCACTGGTCAGATCCACCTGGTCAATGGTGAGTTTTCTGCCGTCCACATAGAAGCTGTTGTTCGGCGCAAACTCACTGATCGCTGCAGAAGCAGACCGGCTGTATTCGTACACCGATTTTTTATACTTCTTTTTTGTCTGCGGTTCCTCGGTCTCATCATCCTTTCGATACAGAATTGCCTTTAGGACAATGCCGGACTCTGGGAAAGCATAATTCGGCAGAAGCCCTTCGTCAGACAGGAAATTGAAGATATCCTTCTTGTTGATTTCCTTAACAACATTTATAAGAGCTGCCTGTTCCGCTTTTAGTTCCTTTATCTCTTCATCGTAGGAACTGTCCTTCGGCTTTGCCTCCAGTTCCTTTACCATATCCTTAAGCTGTTTGATGCTTTGCGACAGGGAATCTTTCTGCTTTTTCAGAGCCTTGAAAGCTTCCAGAATACGCATATGCATCGGACTTTCCTTCAGCTTGTCACCCTGTGCAAAAGTCTTCAGCTCGTTCCTTGCCGTATCATCAAGATACTGGGCAAAGAGCTGTATAAATGAATTCAGCAGGTGCGACAGGTTGTTTTGCACATAATTCAGGAAATTAAACGGGAAGACATCGACAGGATGGCTTTCCAGCTTTCCGAGAACAACGCTGACATTCTTCGGGATGGACTGCTCTGTTGCCCCACGCTTTACCCAGGAATCCATGCAGTATGCTACAAACTGGCGCTCCAATACTGCGGATGCTTTCAGGAAAATCTTAGGTGGAACTACGTTGCCCTCCATCATATCCAAGGGATCAGCATAGAAATACAGATCGTGCGGTCTTGCGGCGGCCACAGCCAGCGTCAGCGCATTGCCGTCTTTACGGCCTGCGCGTCCTGTACGCTGCAGGAACTGCGACTGTGCGGGAGGCATGCTGCAAAGGATGACCGTAGAAAGGTCACCAATATCAATACCCATTTCAAGTGTGGGCGTACAGGATAATACATTGGGATCCCACACCTGCGTGGTATCCTTTTTGCGTTTAAAGTCGACTTCCAGAGTCTCCCTGTCATCACGTTCCAGAAGGCCCGTATGCTCTCTGGCATTAATGCGGACAATATCACCCGAGGAGAACAGCTTCCCATAGTAATCAAGCCGTGTAGTTTCGTCTTCTTCAAATCTGCCTGCACAGGCGCTACGGATACAAGCGGCATCCTTCCAGAATTCCTTGTTTTCCGCAGAGACCGCATGGGTAATACCGCAGGTGTCGCACTTCATAAGGGTAACGTCATCCGAGATGACAACCTTGTCCTTATCAAGAGCATAAACCGTATATTCCGCCGTGGCAGGAATGCTGACAACAATACCATCCTTCACCAGTTCCTCAAGGATGATCCTGCTGATTGCTGTATATGTAGAAGGCTCGATCAGAATCTCGTCACAGCATGACTCAATCCAATCCGTATATTTTCTTTCCGAAACAGTATCGAAATTATAGTTCTTCTTACTCTTTTCTCCCGGACGGTAAATAAAACGGGGAGTATTTCTTCCTGACTGCCGTCCCGGCATCCAGCTGACACGGTCATTGGAAATCAGGTAGGTGTTGCCGTTCTCTTTTAAGAAAAGCGAGAAGGCGTCATCATCAAAGGCACCGTTCTGAGCCATGAGCTTCAAATACCCGGCTACCATCTGCACATAGCGTTCTGCACCAGTTTGCTCCAGTCCGCCGAGTTCGTTCATGGCACGTTCATGGACAACTCCGGCAACCTCGGTAATGGTGTCCACAGGGAAAGAAAAGCAGGAACATCCCGACTTCTCCAGCGTGCGTCCGATGCGGCTGGTAAGCCCATATTCCAGCATGATCTCATAGAAGATTCGCTTCTCAATATCTGCCATCAGCTTCTTCGCCCTGGAATCATTTCCGAACTTGCGCTTCTCAATCATATCCTCGTAGGCGCTCATCCAGGTCATGTTCGGTGCAATAAAGAAGCTGACAAAGCTCTCATCACTAAGCCGCTCATGCCAGTAGTTTATAAAGCCCTTTGTGAAATCGGAAAGGGACAGTCCTGCACCACCATTCTGGACATAACGCTGGATGGCAGTTCTGAAACCGAACCGCCATGTACGGGCATTGAAGAAACCGGCTCTATGAGCGGCATCCTGGACGTTATCCGAGAATGCCAGTGTTTTCTTGTCATCGTTAAACTTGGAGGCGAAGAGCTGGGACAGCTCCGTGCTGATCTCCGTTGCGCTTCTCAGACCCATAAGGGAAAGACCGCGCTTCGAACCGCAGAATGGGCAGACAAACTGCTTATGGCTCTTTGAGCCAGTCGTGCGTATCGGATTCGGCAGAACGATATCGACCATCTCGGAACCGCAGCTGTCACAGCTTGCAGAAGTATCCTCACCGATTTTCACCTGCAGGCAGTCAGGGCAGATGCGTCCTGCAATCATTCCCCACGGGTAATTATCATGTTTATGTGGGAACATCATGACAATTTTTTCATCAGCCCTGAAATAAAGGTTATAGAACGCTTCCAGACTGTTTATCGTAGCATTCCCTCGCTCACTGAGGATAGAAGTCCAGCCCGTCGCGCCGCAGTCGCGGCAGTTTACCACCGGAAGATACTGTTTTGCCTGCTGAGTATTCAAATCATGAGCAATGGAATATGTAACCTCGCTGCCGGAGACCTTGGCTACCAGACGGCGCAGTTCTCTCATCCAAAGCTGCACCTGGACATTCAGGAACGGACGCAAGCTGTCCGGCTTTCCTGTTCTGGCATGGGAAATAAGAGCCAGCAGTGCATTGATTGCCGTCTCGGCATCTCCCATTTCCTTAAGGTCGGGATAGTTTACTTTCAGTTCCTCAATGATATTCTGAACCTGATGATAATTGCCTTTTATCAGGGTGAGCATTGCCTGCATAAAACTGTGGTGCATCAGGTGCTCTCCGAGTGCGATTCGCCCCTCTGGTGATGTAACATCCACACCAGCCATATCCGTCCAGACAGAAGCCGCGGCTTTCAGATAAGCATTCTCATCATCCTGCGCCACCAGTGTAGTTAGCTCGGTGATCTGCTCATCAGTCGGCAGGGTAAAGTCAGTTATATCCTGCCCCTCAAAGAACTCATCCGGGGACAGACGGTCTTCCGTAACAATGGCTTCATCCTCAAACGGTTCACCAAAAATCTCCTCGGCATATTGAAGGATGCTCTTTCCGTTATCCTTAGAACCCATGGTGGCGGATGTGCCGATGCAGCAAAGGTATCCTCCCGGCGTCCACAGACGGGACTTCAATCTGCGGAGCAGGCAGGCAAGATCGGTTCCCTGCGCACCGTCAAAGGTGTGCAACTCATCGACAGCGATATATTTTAACGTGTCGGGATTGTTCTCTTTCCAGAGAGCGGCATCCTTCGGCCGGACAAGCAGATAATCCAGCATCTTATAGTTGGTCATCAGAATATCCGGTGGATTGCCCAGCATAGTCTCATGGTCAGTGATGACATTATCCTCGCTCATCATGCGGCTCGGATTCTGTTCATGACCGCCGACATACATTCCAGCCGTCACATTGCCTTTAAGTTCCGGACTTGTCCAGATCAGCTCTGCGATACGCTTTGCCTGGTCGGTTGCCAGCGCATTCATCGGATAGATGATGAGCGCCTTGATGCCCGGCTCGCCACGGTGCTGGTAGCAGTACTCCAGTATCGGATACAGGAAGCACTCCGTTTTACCGGAGCCTGTGCCGGTAGCAATAAGCGTTGACCTGCCATCATCGCCAGTCAGGCGGGTAAATGCGGTCTGCTGGTGAACATAGGGGATGTAGGCGGGATGGATCGCTTCAAAGCAGGTCGGCATCGCCTCCGCGATGCGGAAAGGCAGCCGCACGGAAACATAGGGTTCATGATAAACCGAGTCCTTTGTTTCCAGCATGTTATGTATGGACCCTTTGAAGGGCGCGTTTGTCATCGGGAACGTGGTTTCAATATAGTCCCCGATTCCTTTTTCTAATTGCTTTGCAAGTATGGATGGTAACATACCGCCTGTCCTCCCATCGTTAGAATTCTCTTTATTCTCTTAATCCTCTTAAAAGAGCAAACGACTTTAAGAGGATTAAGAGAATCCAATTACTCATTAGCCATCATTCAGCGCCCATATAGGTTGACGCCCTTCATGACCGATAACACTTATAATCCCTTGTTTTCTTAAGGATGTAAGAAGATTCCCTACTTTTCGCTCTTTTTGTACATCATTAAGAGAATCCGGCAGTTTTCCAATTATGAGATCTCGAATTTGTATTTTTGTAGCACGACCATACTGTTTAAGGTATTCCACAATCAAATCGCGGTAATACTGGTCGTCAAAAGCCTTGTTTTTAATATATGTCGTTTCTTCATCAATAGTTTTTGCAACCTCCGCTGAAAGATACAAACTGTTTGCTCTTCCCTCTACCAGATGGTGTTTCCTCAGAAGCGCAATGGTATCTTTTGATATATTTTTGCCGTGCCCCTTTTGTATTTGATCAAGAAGAAATACCGTTTCTAAGTCGAGTTCAGGATGTTCAAAAAGTATATAAGTGTAGCGTTCGTCCAGAACCTTTCCATATACCTTTACAGAAACCTGATTTGCCGTCTGCAAATCATAATCCGGCATCGGGAAGAACTTTTCTTGCTGTATGCGATACACCTTCTTAATTCCGCTTGTCGCTGTGTCAATCATATGAAATTTCACCATAGCCTCGGCCAACAGTTGATTGCGGTAAAACGGCGGATTATATGTTTTCTGAAGAACCGTTTCCACGCTCTGAGGCAGAAAGTCACCAGGATTAGAGATACTGACGCAGTCGTCCTCTTCGTTTACATAAATTCGTCCACCAATAAGATAATTGGAATGAGCTATGCAATTGTTCATGAGTTCGCGCAAAAGCCATGTATCATACTGTTGTGTTTCTTTCGGAAATAACGACAGCTGATTGGGCATATATCGGTATGTCAGGTTACGAACGCGGGTAAATATCTTTTCTGTTACTGTCAGAAACGGTATCCCGAAAATCTCGTAATCCTTGACCGTTCCGTCAGATGCAATCAATCTCCACATCATACTTGGCGCACTCTCAAACAGATTATCATATTCCGAGTTACCAAGAAGAAGCATGGCGGCATTGGTAACCTTACCTTCTGTCATCAGCTTCAATTTGGTAAGAAACTCTTCATCAGTCAACCCATCTACTTCCTCGGAAATATGCGGCTTATTCATCTTTTCCTTATATTTTGTGCGAGCAAAAGCAATGGCGTCTTTATCCAAATGGTCAATTGATGCTCCCGGCAAAATCTGTCTGGACCAGTCTCTCCGCTGCTGATTTCGTATTGCATCGATTTTATACTGCTGTAGCGGAACAAGGCTTTCCCCATTGCGGGCATAGTATCTCGTTTTCCATTCCGTGGGCATACCGGCAACAGCCGCAGGAATCTTAAACATCAGAACCCTTCGCGGCTTGCCCTTGTATACGGGGTTCAACTCAATCACATCAAGAAATGTCATTCCATCTGTCGTTTCCCTGCTGATCTCGTATTTGAATTTTTCAATCAGTGTAGGAATCCCCTGTTTAAATGATGTTCCGACAGGATATTTCTGCTTCTGTTCACTGACTCCGAGTATAAACCACCCGTACTGCTGATTCTTTAAATTCGCCTCATTGCTTATTGCCGAGAAATACTGTCCAATCTTATCTTCGGAATACTGTCCCTTTGCTTCTTTGAACTCGACAATCTCGTATTCCCAGCGTTCCATAAGGTTGATAAGCGTCTCATAATACTCCGCATCCGAAGATGTTTTGTCATATATCAGTTCAATCATTTTACACCTCCGTACTTCTCCTCAAAGAACTTCCAAGCCGTCTCGTAGTCCTGCTCTCGGTCGCATCGGTCAAACGGTGCGACATACTCGATGGTGCGCTCTACCGGGCCGCCGGGCATGGTGTCATCGGTGATGGTGCGGTAGAATTTCTGTCCCGCAGGTGCGCCTTTGATGTTGTTTTCCCATTCGGGGCGAGAAAATCCAACATTTGTTAAGCTGCGATTATTAGCGAAAACAATCCTTCCATTTGCATCATACCAGGTATCAGCTTCATACTGCTGCAGAATTGGAAATTGAATTCTGTAGATTGTTTTCAGCTGTTCGAGCGTCATACCAAGCGCCATCGCTACCAGAACGTCCAGTTCAATCAACGCCTGTCTCCGTTCATAATCAGTGTGCAGCGGCATATTCCAATTCCACTCGGACGTGAGCGCTCCGAAACGGGATTGAGAAAGCCGCGAGTCATCTTTGCTCCACCGTTCCAGCTTGAACGCATCATGCCAGCAATCTTTCCAAAGGTCACGGTAATAAACGGACAGACAATTCATGAGCAAGGTCCGCGCGACGATATCAAGATGTTTCTCACCTTCAAACAGCGGAAACAACATGTAGGTACTGTAATTGATATGCCGTTTCCCTATGCATTTTACGAAGAAATCATAGGGGACGCTTGCCTCGCAACCTGCGAGGCAAACCATGTCAATGCAGTTTTTGATGCATGCAGAAAAAACTGCATTGACATGTGCTATCGCCCTTGGTGCGATAGCACATGTCAATGTGCGTTCAGAATCGCACCCAACGAATTCGCGACTTACAATGCGATAGAAATCCGTCACCTTGCCCCAGGGGCTTTCCGGTATCCCCTGATAGTACTTATCCATTGATACGCCGGGACGGTATTTGCAACGAATCAGATAATCTTCGGGAATCGCCGTCAAATCCACCCGGTCATAGTCGCTGTTCACGCGATATAAGTGCCTCGTTGTTGACCCGTAGGGGTTTAGGCTTCCAATATTAGGGGCCGAATAAATCACCGAGCCAATGGTTTCGGGGAACTCCGAAATAGTATAGTCCCCGTTTTTTTCTTCGCAGATTACACCATTACTCTTGTCAATAGTCTCATTCCAAAACTGAGTTGTAAATACTTCATCCTGAATATCACCAAGTTTTCTTTGCTGATCAACAAATCGCTCAAGCACATCAATTAACTGCTTGCAATAAATATCAGGAAGATGTGCCTCTTTCCATTTATCGCTATCGTCAAATACTTTTGCAAATAGTTTAAGCTCTTTTTCTGAAATGTGAATAATTCGATCCCTATTTCCGCTTACTACCCATCCATTTATTTTTATTGTTCGATCTTTGTCCGTACCAGGATTTGTTTCGTAACAAATTTCAATAGAGGATGGATCGTAAAGTTTTGATATTAAATCAAAGTTAACATGTTCAGGCTTTCCATAAACGCTTAATCCATACCCGGTCTCATGATGCACATCGTTAAACAATCTTAACTCATTTATAAATCTAAAATTTCTACGAATACGTGGATAAAGCACTTCTCGAAGCTGCCCACCATTAGAATCTTCAAACACCCCATTAGGATGGACAAAAGCACTGATTCCATCCAGAGAAGTAAAAGCCCACGCCTGTGGTAGAAAGCACTTATACAGATTGGCTTTCTGACCAACCAACTGAGGATAATTCTGTATACTGTTCAGATATGTCTTTTGTCCATCTGTCTGCGCATATTCATGGAAATAAGCTATCCTCACCTCGTTGCTCTCTAAGGTCATCGCCCGTTCTTTGGTTATTTGAGTTGCACTATAATTCCTCAATGCAAAGAGCGGCTGATGATCAGAAAGAATATTTTGTTCTTTCCATTCTATCTTCACCCACGGCGGATTTCCAATCACAAGGTCAAACCCACCGCGCTCCTTAAACAGATCGGCGAACTCCAGTTCCCAATGCATGAAGTGGTTCTGCTCCGCAAATTCCCGCACCAAAGCAAGCCTCGGGAACAGGGTGCAGAGGTTATCAATATCCACCACATTCTGTCCAGGAAACAGCTTGTCTATCTTTGCAAGAATTTCATCCTGTTCCGTCGGGAACAAGCTGAGCTGCCGGTACATCAGCATATTGTCATTTCCTTTTGTGGAGAACGTACCGACAAGAATCAGGTTCATATCATTCAGGAACTCGCTGCGGCTCGGCAGCATATCAGCCTTGTCGATAGGCCAGAACCACAAGGCGCACCAATAGTCCATGGCAAACTTCAGCCTTGCATACGGGCCTGCGTTCTTCATGTGTTCAGACTTATACAGCTTGGAATAGATCTGGTCTTTCTGTCTGATGGTGGTATGCGAATCGGCAACGGTGTCGCTGTAGCCGTAGACGGAAAGCTTATCCTGTGTTTCCTCTTCCACCGTCTGACGCAGCTTGATCTGGTTCTCCCAAAGTTCATCGATCACTTCGGAGAGTCCGCGCAAAGTCTCAATGTCGCTCATGGAATACGGGGCCGTGAACTTCTTGTTCCAGTCCTTCATTTTTTTGATATTGTCAGGCTCCAGCGACTTGATGACCTTATCGGAATAGCTGCACATACCCGGATCGCCCAACAGGAAATGATAAATTTGCGCATTGCCACGGCGCTTTTTACGCTCCGTTCCCAGCGGCACACGCTCCGGCGCATTCTCGTACCAATGCAGACCTTTGGATGTTGCCGTAAGAGCAGACTCCTGGTAGCACTGACGGCGTGCGCCAATCAGGGAGTTTCCGTTTACAAGCTGTGTTCCAAACCACGGCACAAAGCCGCCTTCATAGATCGTGTTGAGCCATAGGGAGACCTCTGCCAGCTCCACGGCCACAGGATTCAGGTCGATTCCGTAAACATTGCGGTCGGCAATATACATCTTGACCTTCTGAAGCTCCTGCAGGCGCTTTTCCGCCGGGATCATCTCTCCCAGTTCTTTCTGCTTCTTATCCAGATACGCTTCCGCAATCTGGTTGATACCTTCATTTAGGAACGCGGCGCTGCCCATGGCCGGCTCACATATGGTCAAGTGAAGAATCTCATCGGCAGTCTTGCCTTCAAGCAGTTCCTTCAGCGCATACTTCACCAGGCACTTTGTCAGCACTTCCGGTGTGTAATAAGAGGCAGACTTTTCCCTCTCGCGTCCGGCAAGGCGATAGATGAAAGTGCCTTTTTCGTATTTACGGAGCTGCCCCTTCTTGTACTTGCCGTCAGGGTCATCTTTCTCATAACGGACACGCTCGTCCTCGGTATACTGATCCAGTTCTTCCTCTGCCACAAAATATCCGACATCCAGCTCATTAAAGCTATCCCCGGCACGCTTTACCTCGAACAGGGTATGCTCCGCAATGAAGCCTCTGTAGGAAAGCAGAGCCTCGTAAACGGAACCCATCTGGTTGATGCCAAGATTGGCATATGAAATACGCCCGCGGCGGTCGTTCCTTTTGCCGGTTTCACGAGTCAGACTCATGAGGTCAATGATGCGAAGCATGACGCTGTTACGCAGCTTTGCCGCTGTGATCATCTTCGTATATTCCGGATCAAAGATATGCGCCTTCAGAGGAGCGATCACGAACATGTCGTGGAGGCTCTCCTCCTGGGAGTATTTCAGCACTTCCTCTTCGGTTGCAGGATAGCCGTTGTAGATCAGGTCATACAGCTTGGAGAGGGTCTCATGCAGATAGTAGCCGCTGCCGACTTCCGTTACTTCATCACGGATATCATCCGCAATGTCCCGCAGGCTTTCCAGTGAATATCCCGTAAGATAGGACTGTGCCTTGATTGGCGCATAGCCCAGTTCCGGGCGCGCTTCAATAAACAGCAAAAAGAGCATACGGTACATATACCGCAGACACTCAATGGTCAGCTGTCCGGCATCCACAGGATCAGCATTCAAATCCCGCCCCTGACGTGTTGCCATATCATAAAGAACTTCATTTCCGAGAAGCTCGATACTCTCACGCAGGGCATATTTCAAATCCTGCGATACACCTGCAGCGTGCTTCTGAGAGTTTGCATCCAGCTCGTCAAGCAGAGCTGTTCCTTCCTCCGGGCAGAGGCTGTTCCTGTGAAGGAGCACAGCCATCGCCTGCAGGGTAGATTCCTCATGGCGGCTGAATATCTCTTCCAGTTCAAATTGCAGGTAACGCTTCTCATTCCACTTATTACGGTCGATCAGTGCGATCTGGTTCATTCCGATAAGGATGACAAAGCGCGGCGGCTCCGCCTGTCCGAACAGCATCTTTGTAACAAGGTCTTCATTCGGAATAGCTGTCAGGCTTTCTGCGGAGACTGTATTCAGTCCTTCCTCACCGATTCCTTGCACAGAGAAGCAGTACTTATCAAGGATAGCCGCTTCTTTATCATCCGAGGTCGCCAGCAGAACCCACAGCGCGGGTGCACCGTTTGGCTTATTCAGTTCCAGATACACAGGAACTTTGGTGGTATCATCAATATCGACCCACTCAGGCTCTGCCTTCGGGTATCCCAGGGCAGACAGATATATATCTGCAAGGTTTCGGATGTTTGCCAGGGTCTGTGTGTCAAATTTGGAGCGAAGGAACCTGTCGTGGATAGGATAATACTGCCTTGCTGCATCACGAAGCAGCGCCCACGGTGTGCGCACTTCCTCACTTTCCTTCGCCTCCGCCCGCCACTTTGAAATGGTATCGGACGCATTCTCCTCAAAGATGGAGGAGAAATAATGGTTGGTATAGTATTCGTTCTGGTTTGTAATACCGGTTAAATCCATGCTCATTTCGATACTCCCTTCAGAACCGTCACGATCCGTATGTAAGGATTATTCTGAATGCTCAGAGTGTCGGTTACCCAGTTGGTAAACTTATCAAACAGCTCATCGACCATGCGTTCTTGTTCGCTCTTTTTCCTCTCGCTCTCAAAAAGAGAGAGCTGATAGTATTTATGCTTTTCTTCCAATGAGGCGAGCTTGTCCAGCTCTTCATCAAGCAGAGGATTCATGCGGTCGGAATACTGCTCATAAAACATCTGCATATGCTCTTTTGCGTGTTCCACCACATCCGGCAGGAGCCCGGCCGCTTCGCTCACGCTATCTTCTGTCAGCGCATTGCTGTTCGGAATGCTGATATTTCGGAAGTTTGTACGTTTTAGCGCTTCGTTCATCGAAAGACTCCCTTCGTATTTTCCATCCTCATAAACAAGCCCGAACCACTCATCCACCAGCGGAGTAGACCTCTTATTCGGAATGCTGCCGGTGACGATGAATATCGTTTCTGACGGTTTCAGAAGATCCGGCAGTCCTACAATGGGTGCTTCGCCTCTGCCGTAAAGTAAACCAGCCTTATCATTTACCCAGGTGAACAGCGGATGCAATTTCCAGAGGTACTGCACCTTCGGCCATGCCGTTTCTGCCATGTTGTTCTGCATACTGCGTTTCATCTCAGACATACAGAATGCCTTGTCATCCGAAAGACGCATATAGTCACCCTGCGGCATAGCTTCTTCCGGCAACAACGCAGTAAGGCGCTTTCTCATATCCGGCGTAATCATGACTTCCAGCCCGGATACAGTCTGCATACGTTCCACAGGATGGCTTTCCGATCGGTTGAGGAACGCAAATGCCTGATTCAGATAATCAATATCCGAGAACAGCGTTTCATCGGATTTTACCTGTACGGGTGCCTCGTCCTCTACTGACGCAGCCATCAATGCCTCAAACGGATCAAATTCATCCTCGCCGCTGTCGAGTATGCTTTCAAATGCCGAAGCGTCGGCACCGCCTTCAATGGCATCGGAAACAACAAGTTCCTCATCCGGGGTGGAGAACTTGCCAAGCAAGAGTGCCGGGTCTCCGATATTCTTAAGAGCCTGCTCTTCTTTCGTAATCAATATCTCGATGATGCGCATATCGCCCTTGATACGGGGATTTGTGCTTTCAATGAGCATATAGCGGATGTCAGGACGCTGTTTCTGGCCATAGCGGTCGATACGTCCGTTACGCTGCTGAAACACCATAAGCGACCATGGGATGTCAAAATGGATAAGTCTGTGGCTCAAGTAATGCAGGTTCAAACCCTCGGACGCCACATCGGATGCCACCAGCACACGAATCGGGGATTCCTCGCGTCCGAAGTTTTCAACGATGGTCTGCTGCTCCGCATCACTCATGCCGCCGCTGATTTCCTGAATGGCACCGTTCTTCAGATTCAAGTCTTTCTGAAGCTGGGCGGCGAGATATTTCATCGTCTCGATACGCTCGGTGAAGATGACAACACGGTCATCCGTCTGCGCAGTCCATCCGTATTCCTTGCTGCGGAGAAGGGACAAAAGCTGCTGATACCGTGAAAAGTCGGCGGGCTCGATTCTCGCCAATGCCTCACGGAGTTCTTCCAATGCATGGATGTCCTTAATCTCATCATCCGCATATTTCTTCTTCAGTTTGCTGAGCCTTGCATCAATGCTCTTTATACAAGCAGCCGGACTGGAAAAGAGTGACTTCTCCAAGCCGGTTTTGAAGAGCTGCCCCTGCGCTCTGGTTTTGTTAAGATCCATTTGCAGCTGCATCTGGGCAAAGATATCAAAAGCGTACTCTTCCTTTGTGGAAGCCTTGCACCGTTCCAGTTCAATCCTGCGCTCAAGGAACGAGCCGCTGACCTGGTCTTTCACGTCCTTCTTAAAACGGCGGACGCACAGCCCTTTGATATCTTCTTTGGCGTAATCATCTGGATTGGCGATTGCGGTCGGATCGAGCATATTCATAAGAGACGCAAAACTCTTCGCACGTCCGTCATGAGGCGTTGCCGACAGCATGATCATCGTATCGGAACGGTCTGCCAGCAGTTTTGCCAGCCTTGCACGCTGAGCCTGACGATCGCCACGTTCCGCAACATTCTGTGCCTCGTCAATGACAATGATATCCCAGTAAGCGTTTTCCAGATGGGTGCGATACTCAACATCCCTCTTCAAAGTATCGATGGACACTATGGTCTTGTCGTAATAAAAGAACGGGTTATAGTTGGATGGCAGTTTCGCACGGATATCATGTATCTTCCTGGAATCCAGGCGCACAAGGGGGATGGTGAAGCGGTTCCACATTTCCTTCTGGAACTGCGTCATCATACTCTTTACCGTAACGACAAGGATTCTCTTTCCCTTGCCGCGGGCAATCAGCTCACTCATGAGGATGCCAGCCTCCAGTGTCTTGCCAAGACCAACGGTATCGGCAATCAGAATTCGCTGGCGCGGTCTGCGGAGCGAAATCTGCGCAGGCTCAAGCTGATAAGGCATAAGGTCCATTGCTGCCTTATCTCCAATATGTAAATCCGTGTCAGTCGGAATCTGCTGTCGCCACTGACTCTCCAGATACAGCTGTGTTCTCCGAAAATGAGAAGATGTATCTGGAATCAAATGTACCTCCGCTGGATTGACAACTTTGATGTCCTCAAGATCAGTCAGGAAAATGACTTCCCTATCTTTCACTAGCGCAGAGATACCAACGCAATGTAGTGTCTGGTTTCCCAAATTGTTTTTCTCTATCTTTTTGACCATCCATTCTTCATCCCGAATGATTATTCTCATGCCAGGTGCATAATCAACCATTGATATTACTCCTTTTGCTAGTATGCCTTTATTTTGAAACAGTTATTTTGTCTAGTTTTATCACGTCCGTATTCTTTAACTATCCATTTATTAGCTAATGCTTTCCTCCATTTATTATAATTATAATCGATATACATCTTCATTTCGCTCCTCTTTTGATACACATCATCATGTTACAACACTGCTGTTGCTTCACGTATTCAACTATCATTCGAAATCTCTCTATAACAGTTCCCGACCGTTTCATCATTAGCATAATGTAAACCATCATCCAAGCCATACAAGACCTTTAAGTTATACTGTTTATTCTTGTCTACGTACTTATTGAATCCTGTTTATCTCACAACTGTACTGATGATTCATCATCTTCTTGTAACGCAAAAAAAGACAATTTCATATTATTTGGTATGCGGATAGGTGACATTGCGATGAAAATAGATATAATGTGTCAGTATAAATGTTCGTTTGACCAAATTGCCTTTCGCCAGTGCATTCTATCACTTATGTTATTACAATCATACCTTGACTATCCTCCAAATCTGTTCACTCATGATAAGCAAGCTACTGATGCCCCTATTGGATAAAGTATCATCGATCCAATAATCTATTGCCGAGATGTGCTCCAATAAAACACAAACTGTATTTATGCCACTAACATTTACAGTTTTTTGTTTTCCGTTTCCCCATTGTATATCACTCATGCACATTACACTATTTTACCAAGTTTTATGTGAAACTATAGTTTCACATACATATTTCAGTATACCAAAAAAATTCCAAAATTGGAACAATTTTTCTACAAAAAAAGACATGATTCTCAAAACCATGCCATTTAAAAGTCACATTGTATTATTCAACAACTTTTATGGATCGATATTTTAATCGTTCAAAAACTTATCAACCCTCTTTCTCCTATCATACAATATATTTTTCCAACTCTGGATACTCTGCCAAATGTGAGCGCACATAGCTTCTTTTAAATCCTGCAAATGCACTTTCTCTACGCAATAAAATACGCATTTTCTGATTTGCTGATGTCGAATCAGGATTTTTCTGGCTCATATACCACTACATTTTCCAAGCCGCTTGCCACAAACGGAGAATGTGTGGTTACAATAAACTGTAGATTGGGGAACATCTCTGTCAGAAAAGGCAAGATGCTTCTTTGCAGTTCCAGATGCAGATGCGTCTCAATTTCATCAATCAACACGATACCTTCCAAAGTCTTTTCTACCGTCACATCCTTTTGCAAACAGTCTTCAGTGCTTCTCCCTCATTACGGTTCAGCATCTCCTGCCATTTCTGATATAACTGCTGCATGGCATCCGGTGAGATCATTCCGAAGACCCGGCTGAGGGTATCATGAGATGGTATCCCATTCTTTAATTCGATATATTTTTTCAGATACTCTTCATGATAATGGGCAAAATACTCCATCTCCACCCAGTCATCCACATTTGCCAGTGTTGCAAAAAGAACGATCACAATAATATCCTTTAACTTATGGCGTACTTTCTTTTCCTGACGCATATCCTCGATATAATCCATCCGCTCCAACAGCTCATCCATTGCTTCAAATCCCCCTTTTTCTTACTATCATACCAGAAAAAAGAGGATTTGTTCACAATTTGTTTACTCATGCGTTTGTCCTGTTCGCAAAGCATCTTCAAATTGCTGAAACCAATCTTCGATTCTACTTTCTGTATCAGCATCCCCTTCGTTTTTTGCATAAATCTGCTGTGTTTTTAGATGAACCATATATTTCAATAAATCTGTGGTGGGGTTTTCTTCCATCCCATATACATTTTTTAATTGAACTTCTTCCACTCCACGAGGAAGTGAAATTTCAGTTGTTCTACTTGCTGAAAAATATGCGGTAATAAACGTTCCCTCAAGATAACAAGAATGGATGTTACCATCACTAAACTGCGCAAAAACACCAGAAGATAGAGCTTTGATCCCATTCTGAATCATTTCCAAAAAAGAACGCAACGCCTCCAACACACTTGTTTTTCCCGATCCATTTTTACCGGTTAAAATCAGATGTTGGCGTTTTTCTTTATTCAATTCTATTTGTATATCTTTCAAATGTCTTACTTGTTCAATATATATTTTTGTAATATAATGCTCCACCCACATAACTCCTTCTGATCTACAATATATCCCCTTACTCCACGTAAAATACTCTGTCTTCTTTCCGCTTTGCAGCCTGCGGCACTTCCCCATCCACATACCCGATTGCGCAGTGTCCGATGCCTTCCCATTCTCCCGGCACACCCAGATCTGCCAGAAGCTTCTGATAGGTGTCCATCTGAAATTCCTCTTTGGCCCGATGAATCCAGATACTTCCAAGACCCAGGGAATGTGCCGCCAGCATCAGATTGCCCATGACCAGACTGCCGTCATAAATGCTGGTAGGCCAGTTTTTATTGCCAAGCACCACCAGGATCACCGGTGCCCCATAAAAAGGATCAAACCCTTCCTGCCACCCTCCGATCTTGCAATTATCTGCGGCAATCTTGTCCCGCAGTTCCCGATTGGTTACTGCAAGAGTGATCACTGCCTGCTGTCCTTTTCCGCTTGCAGCATACAGACCTGCTTCTAAAATCTGGTCGATCAGTTCCTTTGGCGGCATTTCTGCCTGAAATTTCCGGATACTTCTTCTCTCCTTCATTGCTTTGATCACTTCGTTCATATGATACCTCCATTTTTATATGACTATTTTCATATTTTCTTTTTCGTGCTGGTCCTGTTCGTATGAAAATATATCTCCTTCACTCCATACTCCGCAAGAACACATACCAGCACCACAGTTCATACAACATTTCTTTTTGATGTACTTCCCAACGAATCATCCTCATATTTTGTACATTGTACTGTCTATAGTTTACAACAGAATACAGAAAAAGACAATAACAAATCAGCTGCCACTGCACAATATATTCTCATTTCTACATCTCATCTAACCATCTTGCGAAAGTTTTGTTTCCTTTTGACTTTATACTTATCATATATCTCTTAAAAATATTTTCTTTTATTTCTTCCTTTTTTCCACATTTTATGATATACTCACATCAAATACCTACTTCGGAGGAAATTATGGCAAAAGGAACCAACCAAAAATCAAAACTGCTTTATCTTGCAAAGATTTTTTCTGAACAAACAGACGACGAACATAAACTGACTATGCCGGAAATCATTTCTCGTCTTCAGGCATATGACATAAATGCGGACCGCAAAACGCTTTATCAGGATTTCGAGGAATTGCGTGTTTTTGGTTTGGACATCATCATGGAAAAAGATGGGCGAAACACTTACTATTTTCTCGGCTCCCGCATGTTTGAATTGCCGGAATTAAAGCTGCTGGTAGATTCCGTGCAGTCAGCCAAGTTTATCACCAATAAAAAATCCGCAGAATTGATCAAAAAGTTAGAAAGTCTTACCAGCGTCCATCAGGCAAAACAATTACAACGTCAGGTCTTCATTTCCGGTCGAAATAAAGTTGCAAATGAAAACATTTATTACAACGTAGACCAGCTGCATGAAGCAATCAATTCCAATGCACAGATTTGCTTTCACTACTATCAATGGAATGTGCAAAAGGAACGTGAACTTCGAAAAAACGGTGCCTGGTATCAGGTCAGTCCTTGGGGGCTGATCTGGGACAATGAAAATTACTATTTAATCGGTTATGATGCACAGGCGGATAAAATCAAACATTATCGTGTAGATAAAATGCTGGACATCTCTATCTCCTCAGAAAAGCGGGAAGGCAATGCCCAGTTTCAGGCATTCAATCTTCCACTTTACAGCAAAGTTTTATTTGGCATGTATGGGGGCGCAGAAACACGAGTCACATTAGAAGCCAAGAACAGTATGGCCAATATTCTGATTGACCGTTTCGGAACTGATATTACACTCCATCCCATTGATGCAGAGCATTTTCGGGTTTCTGTAGAAGTGGCTGTCAGCAACCAATTTTTCGGTTGGATCATCGCTCTGGGAGATGGAATCCAGATTACTGGTCCCCAATCCGTGGTAGACCAGATGAGCCAATTAACCCAACAACTGGCAAAACGATATCCTTCTGTACGATAACATGTTTGCTATCAACTTTCACAAATAAGGTTGACAGCGGTGCAGAGGACGAAGTTTAGATTCGTTAGACTATCTTCTTGATTATTGTTGGCCATATTAAAAATGGTGGGTGTTTTTTGGGACACTTTCTTTGCTAAACTGGTATCATATCAAACAGAGGAGGCATCGCCATGAAACACATCTATTTTACGATCACAGGAACGGATCACTATTTTGGACAGGATTTTTTCAAACCAGACATGAAAGTCACATTAGTCAAAGAGCCTGACAATACCTATGATAGAGAAGCGATCAGAGTAGAGCTGAGCGGACTGGGACAAGTGGGTTATGTGGCAAACAGTCCTTTTACTGTTATGGGAGAAAGTATGAGCGCCGGTCGTATCTATGACAAGATCGGGGACACTGCAGAAGGTTACGTCCTGTATGTTCTTCCCAAGGGTGTCCTGTGCCGTCTCACCAAAAAGAGTTTATTATCTGCCTCACCACTCTAATACCATCTGTCCGGTTCCATATGCCACTTGTTTTGCTTCTGTAATCTGATCATCTTCCTGAAATCCACCAATCAGAAAGGGAGAATCCGGGTTATGTCGTTTCATATTTTCGATCACGACCTGTTTGTCATAATTGGCATAGCAATATCGGCAGAAATGACCACAGGTATTATATGCACCAATATCATGCCCCAGCAGACAGCCACATGCCTGTCTGGGGTTTTTGGTTTTCGGTACTGCCAGTTCTGTCCCCACAGCACGTTCTAAGATGGACTTTGTCATACAACCACTCACATCTACCCCATACTGTGCCAGATCTGTTCCTTCTACACAGCTTCTTACTGTCATTCCATGCTGCTGCCCAATATGCGCCAAAAACTGCCCAATCTCTGCCCGTTCCTCTGCTGTCACTTCCCGCACTTCTGGAAAGTTCCGTATGGTCTTACTATACAGATCTACAAAGCTAATGACCACTTGATCCGTATATCCCTGTAATGTTTCCGCCATTTCTGCAAAAATCTCCTTATGGTAAGCAAGTGTATACCTTTCGGTAATAAAGATTGGATCATACCGCCAGCTGATTGCCTTGTGCCCCACAATGTCAGATAACTGCCGGAACGATTCCATCACCCGTCTGTAATCCGGCACATTTGGTTCAATTTCTTTCCCATAAGGCGTAATGGTCACAAACCAAAACTGGCGAAAGGCCGCAATTTCTTCCATATAAAGCAACATTGGAGCTGGATTTTTGGTACAAAAAGCCAGCACGTCCACCACATCTGGTGCCAGACGATATCTGGTCACCTGACTTGGAAAATAAGGATTGCGCACCAACACATATCCCTCTCGTATTCGATTACAAAACCATTTGCTGTAATAAGCCGGAATATCTGTCCGCATACCAGTGTTTAGAATCATAAGACAGTTCCTTTCTATTTCAATCTACACACGTCTTTCGGGGTGCGACAGTATATCCTTTTTCATATAACTCATGCATCTCACATTTCAATCCACGCTCCCACGAAGGGAGCGACATTTTGTATTAACGTTGATCAATGATCGTGTTGTATTTCAATCCACGCTCCCACAAAGGGAGCGGCTGCAAAACTGTACTGCTTCATACTGTTTCCCTGATTATAGCACATAAGCTGTCCCATAATCAGGACAGCTTACATTGTTGATACCTATTTTTTATTCGCTTGCCTTCCTCCCCTCCACCAGTTCCACAAAATACCGATGAATTCGATCATCCTCTCCCAGTTCCGGGTGAAATGCCAGTCCGATCTGGTTCTGGTATTGCACTGCTACGATTTTGTCATCCACCGTTCCCAGCACGTTCACCCCATCCCTGACTGATACGATATACGGTGCTCGGATGAAGGTCATAGGAAAAGGTCCAAAGCCTTCCAGATGTTGAGTGGTTTCAAAACTGCCCAACTGCCTTCCATAGGCATTTCGCCGCACTGTTACCGGCAGTGTGCCAAAATAACAATTGTCATCATTTTCTATTTCTTCTGACAGCAGAATCAGTCCGGCGCAGGTAGCCAGTACAGGAATCCCACTTGCAATTTTTTCTTTTAATGAATCAAATAGATCCAACTCTCGTAACAGCTTTCCCTGAACCGTACTTTCTCCACCTGGCAGGATGATGCCGTCTATCTCCTGAAGATCTGACTTGCTGCGCAGTTCTATGCATTCATATCCCAGTTCCTGGATGATTCTCTCATGTTCAATGAAAGCACCCTGTACTGCTAATACACCGATTTTCATCTCATCATTGCCCCCGTTCTTCCATGATCAGTTTGATTTCCTGTTCATTGATACCGACCATGGCCTCTCCAAGGTCCTCTGACAAAGCCGCGATCAGTTTGGCGTCTGTATAATTGGTAACTGCTTTTACAATGGCATTGGCACGCTTTTCCGGATCTCCGGATTTAAAGATTCCAGAACCCACAAATACACCCTCTGCACCCAGCTGCATCATCAACGCTGCATCTGCCGGAGTGGCCACACCTCCTGCTGCAAAATTCACCACCGGAAGCTTTCCATTTTCATGTACATATGCCACCAGTTCATAAGGCACACGCAGTTCCTTTGCCGCTTCAAACAATTCATCCTTCCGCATGGAAGTCAGCTTTGCAATTTCTGCATTCATTTTTCTCATATGCCGCACTGCCTGGACGATATCACCGGTTCCCGGTTCGCCTTTGGTACGAATCATGGAAGCACCTTCATTGATTCTACGAAGGGCCTCTCCCAAATCTCTGGCACCGCATACAAATGGAACTTTAAATTCTCTCTTGTTGATGTGGTACACATCATCTGCCGGGGAAAGTACCTCCGATTCGTCTATATAATCAATTTCAATTGCCTCTAAAATCTGAGCTTCCACAAAATGTCCAATCCGGCATTTTGCCATGACCGGTATGCTGACTGCCTCCTGGATGCCACGGATCATTTTCGGGTCACTCATGCGGGATACGCCCCCTGCTGCACGGATGTCTGCCGGAATCCGTTCCAGAGCCATCACAGCGCATGCCCCTGCCTGTTCGGCAATCTTTGCCTGCTCAGGTGTGGTCACATCCATAATCACACCACCCTTTAACATCTGCGCCAGTCCTTTGTTCAAATCATATTGTGTGTTGCTCATCAAACCATCCTCCTTATTTTGAATATACGTAACTGCAAAGTTACGAAGCAGTTACGAATGGACTTATGATAGCGCACATTTGACCATATTAAAATAGCCAATATGATTATTTTTTTAATGGTCAGATTGAAAATCTGTCACCACATACCCTGCTTGTATCACTGCCTGCCGCAGAGCAGTCTCATCCGGCGGCGTCTTAAGCCGTACTTTTGCACGGTGATTGCTGATGTCTACCTTTGCCCAGACACCCTCTTGTGCATCCAATGCATTTTCCACACGGCGGGCGCAATTTTCACAGGTCATACCTGCTATTGTCAATTCCACCAGATACGGATAGTGAGACGGATTCCGGTCTTTGACTACACGTTTCTTTTCCACTGCCTGATGTTCCCCGCAACAGCCGCCACCATACTTCATTTTCCGGTACACAGATCGAACCGCCCATGCAAGGATTGCAGCCAGTCCCATAACCAGTATATACTCCATTATTTCATGCTTCCTCCCATACCACAGTTTTGGCTGCAGCCGGCACAGTTTCCGCAGCAGTTCCTGCCCTGCTTTTTCGTCTTCACGCACTGCCACACAGCCCATCCCACTACTGCAGTCAGCATGACAACCAACAAAATATCCCATACACTCATATGCCGCTCCTTTTTTAAATGCATGATCAGGAAATTGCACAATGGCATCACCCTGCCATGCCCAGTAACAATCCGATCAAACGTACACCAAATGCCGCAATCCATGCCACCACGCATTGCCATACTACTAGGCTCACTGCCCACTTGGTGCCAAGCTCCCGCTTCACAGATGCCACTGCTGCCACACAAGGGGTATACAGCAGAGAAAATACCAGCAGGGATGCTGCTGCCAGTGAACTCATGGCAGTGGACACACTTCCGCCAAACAGGATTTCCAAGGTAGATACCACGCTTTCCTTTGCCATAAATCCACTGATCAGAGAGGTGCAGATACGCCAGTCGCCTAGTCCCAGAGGCTGCATGGCAGGTGCCAGCACACCGGAAATGAGAGCTAGAATGCTGTTTTTGGAATCCTCTACAATATTCAGATGAATATCAAAACTCTGCAGGAACCATACCACGATGGTTGCGATCAGAATGACAGAAAATGCCTTCTGCAGGAAATCCTTTGCCTTTTCCCACAAAAGCTGCGCCACATTTTTTGCACCCGGCATCCGGTAATTGGGCAGTTCCATGACAAAGGGTGCTGCCTCACCACGGAACAGTGTCCCTTTGTATAAGAATGCCACAACAATTCCCAGGATGATCCCCATCAGATACAGACCGATCATAATGAGTGCCTTGTGCTTCGGGAAGAACACATTGACAAAAAACGCATAAATGGGCAGTTTTGCGGTACAGCTCATAAATGGTGTCAGCAAAATGGTCATCTTTCTGTCACGCTCACTTGGCAGTGTTCTAGTGGACATCACTGCCGGTACGGTACAACCAAATCCGATGAGCATCGGCACAATGCTTCGTCCGGATAAGCCAATCTTCCGCAGTAATTTGTCCATAAAAAATGCCACACGGGCAATATAGCCGCTGTCTTCCAACAACGACAGGAAGAAAAACAACGTCACAATGATCGGCAGGAAGCTCAGCACACTTCCCACACCGGCAAACATACCATCAATGATCAGTCCATGAATGGCTTCATTCACATTGACCGCCGTCAGTGCTTTGTCCGTCACCTCAGTCAGCAGATCAATGCCCGTTTCCAACAATCCCTGCAGCCATGCACCGATTACGTTGAATGTCAGCCAGAACACTGCCGCCATAATGCCGATAAATGCAGGTATGGCAGTATATTTTCCGGTGAGAATCTGATCCATCTTCTGGCTGCGAATCCGCTCTTTGCTTTCTCTTGGCTTTTTCACAGTCTTTTCGCACACCTTCTGGATAAAAGCAAACCGCATATCTGCAATGGCAGCGCTTCGGTCCAGTTCCCGCTCTGTTTCCATCTGGACAATGATATGTTCCATCATCTCCTGTTCGTTTTGATCTAACATGAGCTGGGAATCAATCAGCGTATCTCCCTCAATCACTTTACTGGCTGCAAACCGAACCGGAATGCCTGCGCGTACTGCGTGGTCTTCGATCAAATGACTGATTCCATGGAGGCAGCGGTGTACTGCGCCTTGATGATCTTTCTCATCACAGAAATCCTGACGCAATGGCTTTTCCTGATAATAGGCCACATGCAGCGCATGTTCAATCAATTCCGCTACACCGGAATTTTTGGCTGCTGAAATGGGCACCACCGGAACCCCCAGCATGGCTTCCATCTCATTTACATCGATGGTTCCCCCATTGGCAGTGACCTCATCCATCATGTTCAGCGCCACTACCATGGGCACATCCATTTCCAGCAGCTGCATGGTCAGATACAGGTTTCGCTCAATATTTGTGGCATCTACAATGTTGATGATCGCCTTGGGCTTTTCCTGGAGCACAAAATTACGGGATACAATTTCCTCGCTACTGTATGGAGACATAGAATAAATGCCCGGCAGGTCTGTTACCAATGTATTGGGATGCCCTTTAATCGAACCATCCTTTCTGTCCACTGTCACACCCGGAAAGTTCCCTACATGCTGGTTGGCTCCTGTCAGCTGATTAAACAACGTGGTCTTGCCACAGTTCTGATTCCCCACCAGTGCAAAGGTCAGTATCGTTCCTTCCGGCAACGGATTTCCGCTTCCCTTTGGATGAAACTTCCCCCCTTCTCCCAAACCGGGATGTGCCGTTTTCTTCTTTGCCTGTTTCTTTTCTTCTGCCTGTACCACTGTTGTCTTTCTATCTTCCTTCTTCTCTGCAACCGGCTCAATCTGAATCTGCGCCGCATCTGCCAGGCGAAGGGTCAACTCATAGCCGTGGATTTTCACCTCTACCGGATCTCCCATAGGAGCATATTTCACCACGGTCACTTCCGTTCCCGGTATCATGCCCATATCCAGAAAATGCTGTCTTAAGGCACCCTGACCTCCCACAGAAGAAATGACAGCGCTTTTTCCAATTCCCAATTCTTTTAATGTCATAGAACTTCCTCTTTTCTAATACTTTCTAGTAGAAACTTTTTATCAGAAGAAAAACAGCTGTTCTCATACAGCCGTTTTTTTACATAGATGAAATCTGTCCACTGTCTACCATGGTCAGGATGTGCTTAATCAGCCGTAACAGTTGTTCCGCTTCTTCCCCACCCAGTGCTTCCAAAATCGCCCTGTGCGCTTCTACCATTTCAGCATAGCTTTGATCTGCATACGCCCGTCCCTCCTCTGTCAGAAGGATACGTGCTTTCCGCTGATCTTCTGCATCTTTTCGACGCTCCACCAGTTTCTTTTGTTCCATCTTTTTTAAGATATTTGCCACTCTGCCAGGACTTAGATGAAAATGCTGAATCACATCCGTAGAAAAGGTTTCCTGCCCTCGCTGATACAGCCACAGCACCACACCATCTTCTCCTCTGGCAGATATCCCATCTAACATCTGATTCATCGCACCTGCATAGCGAATATGTAACTGGCACAATTCTTCTGACATCTGTGTGAAATTCATTTCCATCCCCCTCAATCAGTTTCTACCACTATAAGTTATCTTAGACTAACCCAAAGTGTTTGTCAACCCTTTTTGAGAAAAATTTGTCGAAAAGAGGCAGCCAAATTCATGACCGCCTCCTGTGATTCTTTTTTCTATGTCTTTACAGATTACTTGCGAAACAATGAAAATCCTTTCTTCTCATAAGGCTCTGTCTTCACACCCAGCACCTTGTATCCGGTGCTGTCGATTGCCTCTTTCAGCTTTTCCTCATCCAGCGGTTCTTCTGCAATGATTTCTGTCTGTCCCTTGCTGTGGGAAGAAGTGACCTTTTTTACTTCAAACACTTTGCGGATTGCATCATTCACATGTGCCTCACACATGCCACACATCATTCCGTCTACGTCTAATGTCATTTTTACCATTTTTATTCCTCTTTTCTATTTGGTTTGTTTATAAAATAATTGTAAACTTTTTTAAACTGAGCGAAACAGCCTGTCCATCAAAAATTCTCACTAAAAATCTCTGTAGTTTAAAGAAAGACGTTCCGTATCATAAATTTCGCAATTGTCTGCAACCTTACAATCCGGCAGACAATCTTGTTTCTAAGGATATTACATATTAGTAATCTTCTTCACTTTATATTCCTGCTCCTCGACTGCCTGTTTCAGCACGGCATCCTCCACCGGCTGGGTCATAGATACGATGGCTGTGCCTGTTTCATGGCTGACCACTGCCTGTGTCACTTCCGGCAATGCCTCTAGCGCCTTCTTCACACGGGCCTCACAGTGTGCACACATCATTCCCTTGATCTGCATGGTTTTCTGAATGGTGCCTTCTGCATTCTCGCCTTCTCCAGACGAATCCAGAGAAAGGGAAACAGGATGCTTGATGGGCCGGTCTTTTTCTGCATTACGAATCTGGAACAGATTCAGACGAAGTGCGTTGGATACCACACAGAAACTAGACAAACTCATAGCCAGTGCACCAAACATGGGATTCAATGTCCAGCCAAAAATCGGAATCCACACACCTGCTGCCAACGGGATGCCGATCACATTATAAAAGAATGCCCAAAATAGGTTCTGGTGAATATTTCGCAGAGTGGCACGACTCAATCGGATTGCTGCCGGTACATCACTGAGTCTGCTCTTCATCAGCACCACATCTGCCGCATCAATGGCAATGTCTGTACCTGCACCGATGGCGATTCCCATATCTGCTCTGGTCAATGCCGGTGCATCGTTGATACCGTCTCCTACCATAGCAACCTTTCCCTGCTCCTTCAGACGGCGGATCACGCTTTCCTTTCCCTCCGGCAGTACACCGGCAATCACATGGTCTACACCGGCCTGTGCGCCGATTGCCCTGGCAGTCCGTTCATTGTCCCCGGTCAGCATCACCACACGAATGCCCATGTTTTGCATCTCTTTCACTGCCTGTGGACTGTCTTCCTTGATCACATCTGCCACCGCAATGATACCGGAGAGCACGCCGTTCTTTGCAAAAAACAGCGGTGTCTTTCCTTCTTCTGCCAGACCTTCTGCCTGTCTCTGCAGTTTCTCAGGTACAGTCACCTGACTACTGACAAATTTCATACTGCCTCCAAGCAGTGTACCATCTGCCACAGATGCCTGCAAGCCATTGCCCGGCAGTGCCTGGAAGTCGCTGATTTCTGTAAGGGAAAGCTTCTGTTCCTCCTGCTGTTCCATGATGGCCTTTGCCAGTGGATGCTCGCTACGCTGTTCCAGAGAGGCTGCTTCTGCAAGCAACTGGGCTTCACTGTATCCATTTGCCGGCAAAACATTCGTGACCTTTGGGGTTCCGCTTGTAATGGTACCGGTCTTATCCAATGCCACGATCTGCACTCTGCCTGCTTCCTCTAAAGATACTGCGGTCTTAAACAGGATTCCATGTTTCGCTCCCACTCCGTTGCCTACCATGATGGCAACCGGTGTGGCAAGTCCCAACGCACAGGGACAGCTGATGACCAGCACAGAAATACCTCTTGCCAGCGCATATCCCACTGTCTGTCCTGCAAGCAGCCATACCAGTGTGGTCACCACTGCAATGGCAATGACCACCGGTACAAACACGCCGGATACTTTATCTGCAATCTTGGCAATGGGTGCCTTGGTGGCAGCCGCATCACTGACCATTTTGATGATCTGAGAAAGTGTAGTATCTTCTCCTACTCTTGTGGCTTCACACTTGAGAAAGCCGGACTGGTTGATGGTAGCAGCAGATACCAGATCTCCCCGGGTCTTATCCACCGGAATACTTTCTCCTGTCAATGCGGCTTCATTGACGGCACTGCTGCCTTCTAAAATCCGCCCGTCTACCGGAATATTTTCTCCGGGACGCACCACAAACATGTCACCTTTTTGTACCTGCTCAATGGAAATGGTTTCTTCTGCTCCGTTTCGCAGGACCACTGCGGTCTTGGGTGCCAGTTTCATCAGGCTTTTCAGTGCATCGGTGGTCTTTCCTTTGGAACGTGCCTCAAGCATCTTCCCCACTGTAATCAGGGTCAAAATCATGGCCGCAGATTCAAAATAGAAATCCATCATGTATGCCATGACGGCTTCTGTATTGCCATCCACCTGTGCTCTGGTCATGGCAAACAGCACATACACACTCCACACAAAGGATGCCATAGACCCCATTGCCACAAGGGTATCCATGTTTGGAGAACGATGCCACAAACTCTTAAAACCGCTGATGAAAAACTTCTGGTTGATCACCATGACGATGGCTGCCAGAATCATCTGCACCAGTCCCATTGCCACATGATTGTCCCGAAACCATGCAGGCAGGGGCCAGTTCCACATCATATGCCCCATGGAAACATACATCAAAATTAACAAAAATCCCACGGATGCAATAAGCCTTCTCTTTAATATCGGCGTCTCCTGATCCTCTAAAGCAGATGCCTCTGTCAAAGCTCCTCCTGTCCGTTTTTCTGCTCCTTTTAAAGAAGCCCCATACCCCGCCTGCTCCACTGCGGAAATGATGACCTGCGGATCTACACTGCCTTCCACTCCCATAGAATTGGTCAACAAACTGACCGAACAGGAAGTGACACCCGGCACCTTCGACACCGCCTTTTCCACTCTGGCAGAGCAGGCGGCACAGCTCATACCGGTTACATTGTACTGTTCCATAAACTGTCTCCTCTCATGATTTTCCACTCATCAGGTAATTGCGAAACTTTTTTGAATTGAACCAAAACAGCCTGCACATCAAAAATTTATATTTGTTGAATTGCAAAACATCCAAAAAAGTTCATAGGTGCTGGCAAGGAAGGCAAATATGTTTTTTGAAGGCTCTTGAAAACGTCGGTACTTGCTTTTTGGAGCGTATTGCGAACAAAAAGGTTAGTATCCGTTACGTTTTCACCGAAACGAGAGTGTGCCTGAAAAAAACATATTGCGTACGCAGACAGCACATCAAAACCTTTCTGCGTTTTGCATACACAAATATAAATTTTGATAAAAGGCGTTCGGTATCATAGTTTCGCAATTGCCTGTTTTCCACTCATTTCATCAGTTTCTGCAATAACACCATCAGTTCGTCTACCACTTCTTCTTTTCCATCCTGTATATCCCTTACCACACAGGAATGGATATGGGCAGACAGCAGTTCTCTATTAAATGCGTTGATTGCTGCATTTACTGCCGCTGACTGGGTCAGGATATCCGGGCAATAGGAATCTTTTTCCAGCATGCCCTTGATGCCTCGGATCTGACCTTCGATCCGGCTGAGACGATTGATCAGCTTTTTGCGCTGCTCCTCGGAACGTACTGTGGTTTTGCTCCCGCAATGTGGGCAGACTGCCTCTGTATCTGTGCTTTCTATCTGTTTCAAGTTCTCTATCTGTTCCATGCAGAGTCTCCTTTCGTCCAAAATACCCCCACCAGGTATTTTAATTGTATACCTGGTGGGGGTATTTGTCAAGTCACATGACAGATGATGTTTATGAGAATCTTTCTCAGAAAGAAGCCTGTGCCATCCGTTCCCAAAATGCGCTATAAAAATCCTCAGTCCCATAAGGAGCCAGATAAAACTGCTGTAACAGCTGCATATTGACTGTTTTGGCATAGGCACTGTCACAGCCTTCTGTCTGAATCCGGGACTGAATGCCAACAAGCATC
>JAFTGN010000099.1 GCA_017457865.1 Lachnospiraceae bacterium
AACAGTGTCATCACCGTTTGCAGCCCCTTTTCTTTTGACCACGTCATATGTATTTTTCCATTAGACTTCATCTCAAAACCTCCTGTTTCACCAGATAGTGTATTGTATGTCATCTATATGGAAATCATGTGTCACGATCCACATCAACCTTGTTTTGTTTTTCATGAAATCATGATGGGGGAATGGTCACTGACCTTTTCCGATTACTCTGCAGCCTGATTTCTATACTTTTCACTCTGCTCTGCGATCAGTTCTTTATCCTCAAAGTAATTAATCTTCATGGCACGCTTCACCTCTGCCAGCGTCTCTGCCGCCAGTCCCTGTGCCTTCTTAGAACCCCGCTCTAAGATCTCATATACTTCCGGGATTCTCTGCTCCCATTCCTTTCTGCGGGCACGGATCGGTGCCAGTTCCTCTTCCATGACTTTGTTTAAGAACTTCTTCACCTTCACATCTCCCAGACCGCCTCTCTGGTAATGTGCCTTTAACGCATCCAGATTCTCATACTCCGGCAGATACTTGGCAAAATGCTCGTCTTTACAGAATGCATCCAGATAGGTGAATACCGTATTGCCCTCGATGGTACCCGGATCAGATACCTTCAGATGGTTCGGGTCAGTATACATGCCCCTGATCTTCTTGCTGACTTCTTCCGCAGAATCAGACAGGTAGATACAGTTGCCCAAAGATTTGCTCATCTTCGCCTTGCCATCGGTACCCGGCAGACGCAGACACGCCTGGTTGTCCGGCAGCAGGATCTCCGGCTCTACCAGTGTTTCCCCATATACTGCATTGAACTTTCTGACAATCTCCTTGGTCTGCTCTAACATGGGCAGCTGGTCTTCTCCTACCGGTACGGTGGTCGCCTTAAATGCGGTAATGTCAGAAGCCTGACTGATGGGATAGGTAAAGAATCCCACCGGAATACTTGCTTCAAAATTCCGCATCTGAATCTCAGACTTGACCGTAGGATTTCTCTGCAATCTGGAAACAGTCACCAGATTCATATAGTAGAAAGACAGTTCGGTCAGCTCCGGTACCTGAGACTGGATGAAGATGTCGCTCTTCTCCGGATCCAGACCGCATGCCAGATAGTCTAACGCCACCTCGATGATATTCTGGCGCACCTTCTCCGGATTGTCTGCATTGTCTGTCAATGCCTGTGCATCTGCAATCATGATCAGAATCTGGTCGAACTCACCGGAATTCTGTAACTCTACACGCCGCTTTAAAGAACCTACATAGTGACCGATATGCAGCTTTCCTGTCGGTCTGTCACCTGTTAAAATAATCTTTCCCAAAATCTGTTTCCCATACCGGCAGATACTCTGCCAGTCCTTTCTCAAAATCTATCTGTAACCTCCAGCATCTTCACAGTCTATTCCCTACTGAATCGTTACTCCTATCCTCTGTCTGCCTCGTTCCCTGTCCGTCCAAGACATCAAATAAAAAGACACTATTTACAGTATAAACGGATTGAAGATTTTTTGCAACAATTCCACTGAATTTTTCTATTTTTCCCCATACCTTCACATCAAAGTTTTCATTTACGCCAGCCTACTGCCTGGTTGCTGCTACTTCTGCTCTGCATATGCCTCCATCAGATCCCAGGCTTCCTCCTGTTCCATACCGGCTTTCCATCCGCTGACGCCTGCCAGTTGGTAAGTATCTGCCAGTTCCAACCGCCATTTCAAGGTATCCAGATCTTCAATCCACACAGACACCCTATCTTCTTCAATCTTTCCGATACAGAAATACTGCTGCTCTCTGTCCAGCCACACTGGCTTTGCCTTCCACTCCTGTAACAGAGTCTGTAGTCTGGCTGCCCCTATGGCGGTACTGGTATCATCCTCATACCACAATCTGGTATAAAAAGGCACTGCCAGAATCAGCTGTCCTGCCGGCACTTCTTCCAGTGTATCCGTAATCGCCTGCTCGGTAAAAGGATAGGATGCAGTGGAACCGGCTTCTTCACCGCCATTCCAATGCTCATCATATGCCATGACGATCAGATAATCGCTGTACACCGCCTGCTCCTTCCGGTCATAGTACCAGGTACCGGACTGGGGCGTATAATTGTCTACAGACAGCACCAGATCCCTCTTGTGACACGCCACGGACAGTTCCCGGATAAACTGGACAAAATGAATGCCACAGGATTCGCTGAGGGATTCGAAATCCACATTGATGCCGTCTGCCTCTGCTTCTGTCACTGCATCCATCAACCCTTCAATCAGCCGGGTTCGGTATCTGGTGGAGGACAGCAGTTTGAAACTGTCCACAGGCAGATTCAGATTGTCTACCATCGGCCATACCTGCAGTCCTGCCTCGTGAGCCATTCTGGTATATTCCACAGAAGCACGGTTGATCAAATGTCCTTCTCCATCACTTAAAGTAAACCAGCTGGGAGCAATCACATTCATGCCCTTGCTCCGTTCCAGAATCATGGGCAGTTCATAGATGCCGGATTCCTCCAGATTCTGGTGCCACGCCATAAGGATCGGCCCCTCCATCGGCAGCGCAGGACCGGTCTGCCCCATGATGTGCCGTACAATCTTCGGAATATAAGCAGTCCGCTCTCCCAGTTTCTTTTTCTTCACATAACCGGACACCCCTTCTCCATTCTGCACCTGTACCCAGCCCGGTACAGAAGTATCATCCAGTACCAGCAGGGGTTCCCCTTTCTCTGCCTGAGCCAGGATCGGACTTTTGATGCCTGCCCGGTAACGGATGGCACAGTCAGACTTGACCGCTGCCTGCTCCCATCCTTCTGTCACGTCACTCCAAAGCCAGATGCGATCCGGCTCTGTGGACAGGGTACAGGTCACATCCGTATATTGCTGTACCAGCCACTGTGCCACCCATAGCTGGTCATCCTGCCACAGACACCCTTTCTGACCATCTGTATAGATCTGTCCGTCTTCCAGATGATAGATACTGTCCGGTGTATAGACTGCCGTTCCTTCCGTAGTGGTATACAACAGCTGACTGCCATCCCAGTAATACCGGCTGTTCATCTGCTGCACAAAAGACAGGGGCAGATACACTGTCCCCTGTTCTATGATGCCCTGTTCCTGCAGGTTCTTTGTATTCCAGATCAGGGCTACCCCATTCTCCGATACTCCATAATACGCTTCCAGAGACATCCACTTCTTTCCGGGAAGATACCGATATACCATAACTGCCACTGCAAGCGCAATCAGTCCCAGACATACCCATCTTCCTGCTCTTCTTTTTTTCATGCAAGCTCCACTTCCGCCGATCCTGCATGGTGTATGTATCTGATCTCTGATGCAGACCGGCTTTTCTGTGCCGGATTGTCACCGACACGTCTGTGTTACTATTATAGCGAACTACCTCTGTTTATGCAAGGCAGCTGGTTTCTATGATTCCATACTCCCAGTGCCTTGCCCTACCGAAACCCGCCTGTGCAGAATCATTTTCATCGCGCCGTCATAATCCCTGTTTCGGTATGTTCCTGCCCTTCATGAGTGAGGATTTCACAAATGTCCGTAAATCCATTGTTCCCACAGACGATGGTACCTGTATGGATTGCACACATCTGCTCTCTTACATCTGTTTTTATAGACGGTTCTTTTCCCTCCCGTCCGATCCGGTTTTCCTTTCCTTCACACTCCCTGCCACAAACTGTTTTTTGTGATATGTTATCTGCTCTGTGACAAAAGACCTCACCTGCTCCATAAAATCCTGCCCTGTCATTTCTTTCCATGGCATCTTTTGTTGTATTACTTTCACTGTATCTCTTTCATGTGCCCATCTTTCTTTCCTTTTCCCGGAATGGTTTCAGGAGATCTTATGGCATGTCCGGCTCAGCGGATTGCACCCGTTCTTTCTCAACAGGCCCAACCAGCTTTATGTTAACTTTACATAAATTTCTTTCGTTTTGCAATGGTTTTTGACGAAAAAAACACTGCATTTCTAATCTTTTTCTAAACATCCATACAGGCGGTATCAAATCCATTTCTTTTCCACACGGAATGTATTTCATGGGATTTTTACCTGTTTTTCATATGGGATTTCACGTAAAATTCATGTTTTCTTTCTTGCAACCCATTGAATTTATGCTATACTTATAGTAATCTATTGTACATTCAGATGCATCCCACATAAGATGGCTCCAAATTCCAATACATAGAGACTTGTTTTTGTGACGATACTATAACAGACCTGACCTTTGAGACATGCATATATTAAATGGAAGGAAGTGATTTTGTGAAGTTTGAACAAATCAATGAAAGGCAAATCCGCTGTACCATAGAACCGGATGATTTTCAAAAGATGCACTTAAGCATCCAGGATCTGGCCTATGGCAATGAACGCACCCGGAGACTGTTTCGGGAACTGTTAGACCAGGCATTTGATGAACTGAATTTTCATGCAGAAGATACGCCTTTGATGATTGAGGCGATTCCTCTGGCAGAGAACACCGTTTCTTTGTTAATTACAAAAGTAGACGATCCAGAAGAACTGGACACCAGGTTTTCTGTCTTTTCCGATTCCGTCATGGATGAGGATGACAATGATTTCGAGCTTTCCGAAACCTTCCACAGCCTGTTTGAACGTGCAGATGAGATCATCAATCTTTTCTCCGGTCAGACAGAGGATTTGAATGATTCGGAGACACCCATTCCCTTTGGAGAACCTGTCCCGAAACTGACAGATGATTTCAACCGTGTCTTTCGTTTTTCTGATCTGGATGAAATCGGAGAAGCAGCAAGAAGCTTATCCGGTGCATTTCAGGGACGAAGCTCTGTTTACAAAGATGCCCGGAGGAACTGTTACCTGCTGATTCTTCACAAGGACAGACATACACCGGAGGAGTTCAATTCTATCTGCAACCGGCTTTCTGAATATGCCGGAAGCAGCCGCGACCGCATTGCTCCGTCTTACTATATGGAACATTTTGAACCACTCATTCAAGATAAAGCATTAGAGGTACTGGCTGCCCTGTAAGGGGCAGTCAGTACCTCTTTTTTTATCCTGTCTGAGATGACCTGACAGGTATTTTTCAATTATTCCCTCTGGTATTCCATGTTTGCAAACTTGGTCAGCTCACCGATCCACAGCAGCTTGACGGTACCGATGGGACCATTTCTCTGCTTGGCAATGATGACTTCTGCCACGCCTTTGTCCTCTGTATCTTTGTTGTAATATTCATCACGATACAAGAACATCACCACGTCTGCATCCTGCTCGATGGCACCTGACTCACGCAAGTCTGACAGCATAGGGCGGTGATCCTGTCTGGCCTCACAGGCACGGCTCAGCTGTGACAATGCAATAACCGGCACACCTAACTCTCTTGCCATCTGCTTTAAGCTTCTGGAAATGTCCGAAACTTCCTGCTGGCGGCTGTCATTTTTCCGGGTGCTGCTACCGGACATGAGCTGGATATAGTCGATGATCACACACTTCAGATTGTGTTCCAGTTTATACTTTCGACATTTGGAACGCATCTCCCCTACCGAAATCCCCGGTGTATCGTCTATGATCAGTTTCGACCCTGCAATTACGCCGGAACTATCCACAATGCTTTCCCAGTCACGCTCACTCAAATGACCGGTACGCAATGACTGGCTGTCTACATGAGAGTGCATAGCAAGAAGACGGTTTACCAACTGTTCCTTGGACATCTCCAAACTGAAAATCGCTGTGGTATACTGGTTGCGGATGGCCATATATTCTGCCATATTTAAGACAAAGGCAGTCTTCCCCATAGAAGGACGGGCTGCAATCAGCACCAGATCCGCAGGCTGCATGCCGCAGGTACGGTTGTCCAGATCGGTAAACCCGGTAGGAATACCGGTAACCGCTCCTTTGTTTCTGGCGGCACGCTCGATGTTGTCCACCACCTCCAACACCACATCTTGAATGGGCACATAATCGGTGGTACTGCGCTTTTGCAACAGTTCAAACATCCGTTTCTCTGTATCTTCCAGAATATCCTCTACCGAATCCTTCCCTACATAACAATTGCCTGCGATTTCCTCGCTTAGCTTGATCAACCGGCGCAGCAATGCCTTTTCATATACGATCTGGGCATAAGAACGGACATTAGAGGAAAATGGCACTGTGTTCAACAAGTCCCGCAGAAAATCCAGACTGCACAGTTCCTCTGGCACAGACTTTTTTTTCAGCCGGTCCAGCACTGTGACCAGGTCTGTGGGCTTTCCTTCATTGAACAGCTCTGCAATGGTCTCAAACATGACACCGTACTGCTGCTGATAAAAATCCTCTGTATGCAGCACTTCCATTGCCACTGTGATGGCTTCTCTTGCCATCAGCATAGAACCAATGACTGATTTCTCTGCTTCCACACTGTGGGGCAGCACCCGTTTGATGAGATTTTCCTCCATACGGACTCCTTACTCTGCTTCTACTTCCAACTTCAACTGTGCAGTCACATCACGGTGCACTTTCACTGGAATGGTGTAAGTTCCTACCGTCTTGATCTGATCCTTTAACAGCACTTTCTTTTTATCAATTTCCAAACCAGTCTGGCTGCTGACTGCTGCCGCAATCTCCTTGGAAGAAATGGACCCGAAAGTCTTGCCGTTTTCTCCGCACTTCACTGCCAGCCTGATACCGGACTGCTCCAATTTGGCAGCCAGTTCCCTGGCCTCTTCCAATTTCTTTTGCTCAATGCGGGCTTCATTTGCCTTCTGCAGTTTCAGATCGTTGATATTGGCTGCAGTTGCCTGAATGCCCAGTTTCTTTGGAATGATATAATTTCTGGCATACCCATCGTTTACATTTACCTTATCTCCCTTTTTGCCAAGAGACTTTACATCCTGTAATAAAATAACTTCCATATTCTTCCTCCATTCTAATTAACCCTTTTATCACAAATCTTGCAGCAACTGTTCCTATTAAAACACATCCCGCACCGTTTTTCAAGAACTTCCGCCAGATCTGTTCATTTTCTATCCAGATTCCATTTCTCTCCACTTTCGTCTAAGTTTCTTCCTGGTTCTGATTAGATTTCCTCATTTTCTATCATCTCTGTCAATATGTGTTTCAGCTGGACAATGCCTTCCTCTGCACTGCAATGATTCAGCTGTGCTCCTGCAATGCTTAAGTGACCGCCACCGCCCAACCGTTCCATAACCACCTGTACATTCACCTCGTCTATAGAGCGGGCACTGATATAGATGGTGTGGTGATATTCTGTAAAGACAAAGGATGCTTTGATGCCTTTGATATTCAGCAGTTCGTTGGCTGCCTGGGCACCGATGACCGTAGGGTTTTCATCCGTCAGTCCCTGACAGATGCTGATGGCAAATTCTTCCCGGAAAATCTCAGCAGCGCCTACGGTAGCGGCTCTGGTGATCACATCCTGGATGCCCTCTCTAAACATCTTCCGTACTCTAGTCATATCTGCCCCACAGCTGCGCAGATACGCGGCTGCTTCAAAGGTACGCACACCGGTTTTGTTCTGGAAATTGTTGGTGTCCACCACAATGCCGGCATACAGCGCATCTGCCTCCATAGAACGAATGCGGATGTCCTCTGCATAATACTGTAAAATTTCTGCCACCATCTCACTGGCAGAAGACGCATACGGTTCCACATAAGAAAGCACCGCATTTTGGATGCTCTCTCTGGTTTGCCGATGATGATCCAGCACTACAATCTGACTGGTTCGTTCCAACAATTCCGGACACTCGGTACGGCTGGGACGATTCACATCCACCACCACAACCAGCGTCTGGTCGTCTACCAGTTCCAATGCTTCCTCACTGCCGATAAACATATCTTTCTCATACTCTGCCGATTCCAGAAAACGGTTCATGAGCGGCTCTACGCTTTTGGTGACCGTGTTCATCACGATATAAGAACGCTTTCCCGATGTCTTAGCCGCCCGATATACCCCTACTGCGGATCCCAGACAGTCCACATCTCCAATACTATGTCCCATGATCAGCACCTTTTCCCGGTTTTCAATGATGCCTTTTAATGCATGGGCTTTTACTCTTGCCTTCACACGAGTGGACTTTTCCTGTGCCTGCGCCTTGCCGCCATAGTAGGAAATATTCTCTCCGGCCCGCAGCACCACCTGATCCCCTCCCCGTCCCAATGCCATGTCGATTGCCGTTCTGGCATATTCAAAATTCTGCTCAATGCTGTCCGCTTCCATTCCAAGACCGATGCTCACCGTCACAGAAGTCTCCGGTCCTATGTTCACACTTTTGATTTCTTCCAATATAGAAAACTTATTTTTCTGCATGAGCAGTAGATTTTTCCGGTTGATCAGAATCAGATATTTGTCCTTCTCGATTTTCTTGGTCATACCCTCGTAGCTGTGAATATATTTATTGATCCTGCGATCCAATAAAGCCGAAGTGAGAGACCGTCTCACTTCCTCTATGGAATCCAGCACCTCATCATAGTTGTCCAGATACAAAAGCCCTGCCACCAGCTGTTCTTCTTCTGTCTTGCGCTGGTAAGCAAGCAATTCCGTCTCGTCAAACAAATATACCACAAACAGGTCTACTTTTGTTTCAATATGCAGGCTTTCCTCAAAAGCAGATGGCACATCCTGCAAATACACCTGCCGCACCTTCATTCGATACTGCTTCTCCTGATAAGACACTACTGTCATATACTGACTGTTGTTACACACCTGGTGCATATCCAGATCGGGAAACAGCGTATCCAGTCGTCTGCGCTTATTCTTTTCCTTATCCGTCAGCAATTTAAACTCTCTGTTGGACCACAGCACGGTTCCCTCTGCATCAATCATGGCATAAGGAATCTCCAGTTCATACAGCAATTGCTTCTGCAGCTGGGCATAGTCTGACCCAAATGCTACCATCTGCTTTGTCAGTCTGCCGCCATACTGTCGATACCAGAAATAGACACATCCACAAAAGATCACGGTAAATACAAGCAAAATACTGCCACTCAAAGAATCCAAAAACAATACTATCACACTGACAAGCAGCATTCCTGCCGCCAACACCGCAGGCCATCCAAATGTCATTTTCCAGCCTGACCTCTGATTCTGGTCGATCTTCATACCCATCCCCATTCTCGCTCCCACTGGGAAGCAGTTTCCCTATGCCCACTTACAGCGTTCCTTCGGCTCATATGCCCCGAAACCATTGGGCAGAATCACACATTTTGATTATACCACCAAGCTACGGATTTTGTAAACATAACGAAAATTTTTTACATACAATAAAACAGACGCATATCCTGCCGCTTTCACAAGATACCCGTCTGCTTTTCTCACATGAAACAATTGATTGATTTTTGTCACTGCACAGTAACTCGCAGTGTTCCTTTTTTATTTGCTGACTGCTGCGCCCAATGCCTTGCAGGCTTCCACGCCCTCTTCATCCGGTGCGTCATTCCAGATCAGACCATCTGCAGCCAGATTCAACCCCTGTTCTCTGCTGCTTGCTTCCCAGTTGCGCATCCACTCTCCGTCGCCCCATCCATAAGAACCGAATAAAACGACCTTTTTGTCGCCCAGTACACCGATACAGTTATTGAACAGTGGCTCAAACTCATCTTCCTCTAATACTTCATCGCCCATAGCCGGACAGCCAAATGCAATTCCGTCATACTCTGCAACCATGTCAGAGGTGAACTCTGCGGATGTGAATACACTTACCTCTGCTCCCTGCTCTTTTGCGCCTTCTGCAACTGCATTTGCCATTGCTTCTGTGTTACCGGTTCCAGTCCAATATACTACTGCAATCTTACTCATGACATCCTCCATTCTGAAACAGATGCTGTCTATACGCTCCTGTTCCAACTCATAAATTACTCTACAATTTTACCGTTTTCTATTTGGCACGGTCAGCTGGGCAATGGATTTTCCTTTGGCCCGCTGCCTGCAATATGCATCGGTACATTTCTTATACCGGGAAAACAACTGACGTGCATTTTCCTCATCTCCATAGACCTTCCAGTACCCAATCAGCTTGCTTCCCTCAGCCTGATTTTCAATAAAGCCCTGCACATCCTCTGTGGGATACCCCAGAAACAGCCCAATTTCATGAGGAAATTCACTCTCGCACTTCAACCGCTTCATCAACTCCATGATACAACGGGTGGCATTTTCCTCCTGATATCCACGCTCTCTGAGCAGACGGCACCGGCTTGTATCCGCAAAATCCTGCTCCAAACGCACAGGCCGATAAAGATAGATCAGAGCCCGCCCTTTTTTACACTGCAACGGCAGAATACGGATTCCCTTTGGCACCAACAGGTGGTTAAAATACTGAATTTCCTCCTTCAGCTTCTCCATAGACTCATAGCTGCAGGAAAACAGACTTCCGGTTTTCAAGTTTGCCAATGTAGGCGCACAATGATAAATCAACAGATCTTCTGACATAATGCCTCCTTCGGTTTTCCTTGCACAACTTATGTTAGCATTTTCTAACTTTGTTGTCAAGCATTATTTTTCTTTTTTGATATGTTTTCCCAAAATCTGTTTCCCATACAAAAACACAGGCAACTTTTTCTCCTAGGGCGAGGTCGCATCCTAGTGAGTCGCACTTTTTTGGTGACACAATTTTTCTGTTACCAAAAAAGAGCATCTGCTCCGTAGATCTACCTCTACTTTGCAAATGCTCTCCTCAATTCCGTTTTCGACTCTGATTAGTCTACTGTGTATGGCAGTAATGCAATATGTCTTGCACGCTTTACCGCTACAGTCAAAGCTCTCTGATGCTTTGCACAGTTACCGGTAATTCTTCTAGGAAGAATCTTACCTCTCTCAGATACGTATCTCTTTAACATAGTTGCGTTCTTGTAGTCAATAACTCCATTCTTGTCGCCACAGAATACACAAACTTTCTTTCTTCTGCGTCCGCCTTTTCTCTTCATTGGAGAATCAGCCTTATCACCTTTATTAAATGCCATGATGGTTCCTCCTTACTTACATTTCCCGGATCATGCCGGTCATTACATCCCTGATCCACATCCTCTGGTGTGCCGCACCGATGTGTCTGATACATCCTAGTTAAACGGAAGCTCCTCATCCTCTACGCCATCCGGAATATTCATAAATCCCTCATTGATTGCAGTAGATGGTGCCGGTCTGGAAGTCTGCTGATAGCCGCCACCCTGCTTAGAAGCATAATCTCCTCCATTACCTGTGCCACTATAATTTGCAGCAGAACTGGAATTTTTACTCTCTGCAAATTCCTGCTCTTCCACTACTACGTCCGTTGTATAAACTCTCTGGCCATCCCTGTTTGTATAGCTGCCAGTCTGAATCCGTCCGGTCACCACAATCTTGGTACCCTGATGCAGATACTTCTCTGCAAATTCAGCACTGCGGTCAAATGCTACACATGAAATAAAGTCTGCACTTTGCTCTCCGCCTGCGGAAGCACGTCCTCTACGGTCCACTGCCAATGTATATCTGGCAATTGCCATCTGCCGTTCCCCCTGAGAATAGCGGATATCCGGCTCTCTGGTCAATCTACCCATTAAAATAACTTTATTCATAGGATACACCTCTTTCTAACCTGATGATTACGCCTCTGTTCTTACAATCAGATAACGCACAACAGGTTCCATAATACGAAGCTGCTGTTCAAGTTCATTTGGAGTATTGCTTGTACCCTCAAGTGTAATGAAGTAATAATAAGCTTCCTTCATCTTCTGGATTTCGTAAGCCAACTTCTTCTTTCCAACTTCTTCTACGTTTACAACAGTACCGCCGAAACGGGTGATGTAATTGTTGATGTTTGTCAGAACCGCTGTTCTCTCTTCTTCCTCCAGCTTTGCACTTAAAACAACTGTCATCTCATACTTGTTCATTTTACTTACCTCCTTATGGTCTCTGGCCCTGCACTTACACAGAGCAAGGAAATGATAACATATCACGATAGACTATTATACAGGAAATTGGAAGAAATTGCAAGTGTTTTTTTATGTCAAAATGCCGTTTACTCGGCTCCCTCCGACTCTGTTTCATCCCAGTTAAAATCATATGTTTCTCCTTTGTGGGATCCTGAACTCTGGTATTGGCTGCTATGATACTCTTTTTCAAAATGATTGTAAAGTAAATTCTACACAGAAGTTTGACTTTGGCCAAAAAGCATTTTATAATAACGTCAGGTAACACACAGCAAAAGGAGGGCTTCGCCTATGGAGTATCAGATTGGCGATATCGTAAAGTTAAAGAAACCCCATCCCTGCGGAAGCAAGGAGTGGGAAATCCTGCGGGTGGGCATGGACTTTCGTCTGCGCTGTCTCGGCTGTGACCACCAGATCATGGTGCCCCGCAAGTTAGTAGAGAAAAATACAAGAGGACTTCGAAAGAAAGAAGAATCGTAAAGAACTCGCACTTAGATAGGTCATAACTGTCCAAGCGCGGGTCTTGCTTGTTTACAGTCTCTCCATCTTCTCCACTGCTTCTTTCATCACCACTGCAATATCATCCTGAATCAGCAAGTCTGCCTGTCTGTCTGCCGATGTGGGTGTCTTGTTGATCAGCACCAGATGATTTCCATGAAAATATCGAATCAATCCGGCTGCTGGATAGACCACCAGAGAAGTACCACCGATGATCAGCGTGTCTGCTGCTGCAATGGCATTCACTGCTCCAGAGATTACCTCATCATCCAGCCCTTCTTCATACAGTACCACGTCCGGCTTGACGATACTGCCACATTTTTCACACTTTGGCACTCCCTCTGCCTGCAGCACATACTCTGCCGGATAAAATGCCTTACATTTCATGCAATAATTGCGGTGTACGGAACCATGCAGTTCGTATACATTCTGACTACCGGCAGCCTGATGCAGCCCGTCTATGTTCTGGGTGACGATGGCACGCAGCTTCCCCATCTCTTCCAATTTCGCAAGACTTTCATGGCAGGCATTGGGCTTTGCATCCGGATACACCAGATTCTGCTTGTAAAACTCATAAAATTCCTCCGGATGATACAGGAAAAAGGAATGAGATACCGCTTCTTCCGGTGTAAAATGCCGGTTCAGCTTTCTGCTGTACAGTCCGTCCGAACTGCGAAAATCCGGTATGTGACTGGCAGTGCTGACCCCTGCCCCACCAAAAAACACAATGTTGCTGCTTTCCTTTAAAATTTTTGCCAACTGGGCAACTTGTTCTTTCATAACGCATTTCTCCCTTCTGTTGATCAGATATCACAAAAGGGAACCGTCTGTCCTGTTACAAGATCAACGATTCCCTTTTGTGGTTTTCCCATCCCCACTGGTGGGGATCTGTATGGGAAAGCCTTCTATTAGTCTAACTTAATGTTCTTTAACAGACCTGCCAGACCAGTGCTTGCACTTCCGCCTGCGCTGTAACCAGCAATGTCTTTCTTCATCTGTTCTTCTTCTTCGTCAACTGGTTCTGCATTCAGACCTCTCATACGAAGACTGATCTTACCGTTCTCATTGCGGATGACCTTTACCTTCACAGTATCGCCAACCTTTACCACTTCCTTTGGAGAAGCAATCTTCTTCTCACAAATCTGGGATACATGTACCAGACCGGATACACCCTCTTCCAGCTTGACAAATGCACCGTAAGACTCAATCTTCTCCACGGTACCGCTCAGCACAGAACCTACCTCATAGCTTGCAATTTTTGCATTTCTGGCTTCTCTTTGTCTCTGGAACAATACGTCTCTGACAGAAAGCACCAGTCTCTTGTTCTCTGCATCTACTGTAATAATGATGGCATCTACCTTTTTGCCCAGATAGTCATTGGTATCCTTTACATACTTGGTATCCAGCTTAGATGCCGGAATAAATCCACGGATGCCTTCTACTTCCATGATGGCACCAGCATTTACAATACCGCTGATCTTACCGCTGATGATGGTCTTTTCTTCCATCATCTTCTGCAAAGTATCCCATACTGTCAGCTCCAGCTGGTCTTCATAATCTGCCATAGTCTCCTCTACTGCTTCTTCAGTCAACTGTGCTGCATAGTCATCCATTGTCTCTTCTACTGCCGCAACTGTTTTCTCTACTTCTTCTGCAATAGTTTCTACTGCTTCTTCTGTTGCTTCTGTAGTAGATTCTACTGCTTCTGCAATGATTTCTTTGTTTTCTTCCATGTCGTACACCCCTATCCTTATTATTGGCAAATGCCTGCTCTTCCACAACCATTTCCATCCCGAACGCAATCCCAACCCGTTCCTGTAAATGGATGTTTGATATTATCATACTTCATAAAAGCCCATTCTTGCAACCCCTAATTACAATAAATTTTGTGACTGTCACCATACCGGATGTTACTGATTCTTTCTATATAACAACTCCCCCAATACACATAGCTGGGAAGGCAGATAGAATGCCCACATCAATGTTCCTGCTGCCTGACACCATCCTGCCAGGATGCCACTCTCTGCTGTCACTAAATGTAATTCATTTAAATTATACAGTCCTACATGAATATCACACAGACACAATAACACAATAGCTGGATACAAAAATACGGTTTCTTCCTTATAATATGGCATGGATTTCTTCCACAGCCACACACCCAAACCGGTATTCTGAATCAGGCAGATGCCATAAAAGATTGCAGTGAGAATCAATATCAACGTTCCATCCCACTGCATATGGAAAAGCCTTGTACAACTCTCCGCTACCATAGCCGTTATCCCCAAACTGATGCCATACATGGCACCCAGTGTCTGGACGTGCTTTTGGTCTGCCATTGCCACCCGATACCAGCCCTGCACCACGGCAAACAACAAAATCCCCCATACAAACCAATCTGTAAACAGCAAAAAATAATCTGCCAGCGCAGAAAATCCTACAATCCCTACCAAGCATCCATCTCTTAGAAATGCTTTCCGCTCCTGCTTTCCGCCTTTCCACCAAATCGACACCATATAAACGAAACAAAGCAGCAGTGATCCATATTTCAATTCATTTCCATATGCTTTCCATGGCAATCCAAGTCCATCTCCACTGCAAAACAGCAGATACAGGCATGCTTCTATCCCCCAGAACAATCTGTTTCTTTTCATGCAATCTGTTTCCAATCCATCTGACCTTACTGAAACATTCCCACTATTTGTCACGATTCCACACGTTCACGGAATGGCGACTGGCGAACAGTTATCACTATTTTACTATTCCCTCCTGACAAATGCAATATTTGCTAAAAAAATACTCCATTCTCTCTACAATCATGAAAGAACGGAGTATTTTTACGGATACGATTTTTCTGTCTGCCTACGCTGTATGCCTGCTGTCTGAAACTAGTCTCTTTGCTGTCTACTTATGCTGTCTCTTATCTGTCACACTAATGTCTGCTTATACTGTCTTCTATGCTGTCCACACTGATGTCTGCCCATGTTGTCTTCTATGCTGTCTTCTTGTTGTCAAAATCCGGTAATATTTCTTGTTTACTACGCTGCAAAAAATAGGTCTTCATGCTGTCAAAAGTGATTGATTTCTGTCTGCCAAGCTGTCATTTCCCTGCATTTTTTGTTGTTTGCGTCTGCTGTCTGGTATCCGTAAGCCTGATTTTACAGGAATGGTAACAGTTCAGTACCTTCACAGTTACCATAAATCATACAAAAAAGGGTGCCTGACTTCCTGTCAGACACCCTTGTCTTCTTTGTATGTAAGTAGTATATCGGATATTGATTGAAAAATCAAGCATTTTTTGAGAAAAATTTTGCCAAAAATATCCGGAAAATCCTCCTACAAATTGACTGTTTTGTATTCCAATGCTATCCACCATATTTTTCCAGCTGTCCACATCTTATCCACTGGATTTCGTGGAAAAAGTCCACTTTTTCCACGAGGTTATCCACAAAAAACACACGTTCCCATCAGTTATCCACAAAACATTCCACTCTTATCCGTTTTCGTAACCATGGTTCCTGAACAGTCATCTGTTTTCTTTCTGTCTGCCAGACGGTTTTCCACTCTTCTGACGGTCTTTTCCCGGTTCTTTTTTCTCCTTTTTGTTTGTCAAAGAAGGAAAAGGCGGTTTGGGCAGATGCAGTTTTTCCTGCTCCAGTGCCTTTCTGGCTTCCTGAACCCCTTTGTAACAACGATTGACTTGGTTCTGGAATCCTGCTTTATCAAATGTAGCTTTTTCTATGGTACGCTTCAGCTGATATTTCACATACATGGCAACGCTCCAGTTCTCACATTACTATATAGTATATTCATCGCAACAGCGAGACGCCCGAACAGTTCCTCTTTATCACAGTTCTTTCCCTTCACTATGATGACGCATGGCCGCCAACTTGCAGATGGGATTTCCCATACCGGAAAACTTTGCCTCATACTCTGTCATCACATTTCCCTCCATATAAGGACTGTGATGCAGATCTCTTGTCTCATACAACAATTCCCATCCGGCTTCTTGCACCGATTCCAGAGAAAAGTCAAAGAGTCCTACATTATCTGTCTTAAATTCCAAATGTCCTTCCGGCATCAGTAACTGATCATATCGGGCAAGAAACTGGGGAGACGTCAGCCGCCGCTTTGCGTGGCGATCCTTTGGCCAGGGATCGGAAAAATTCAGATAAATCTGATCCACTTCATGTTCCGCAAACACCTCGTTGATTTCCTCTGCATCCATGCGAATGAAATACAGATTATGAAGTTCCAGACCTTCCCGTTTTTCCAATGCACGAATCAGCACAGAAGAATACTTTTCAATCCCGATGTAATTGATTTCCGGATGAGTTTGTGCCATTTCTACAATAAACCGCCCCTTTCCCATGCCAATCTCTATATGAATGGGATGGTCATTGCCAAACACCGCATGCCATCTTCCTTTCCATTCTTTTGGCTCATCAAAAACAAGTTCACTTTCCACCATTGCCTCTCTGGCACCCTTTACATTTCTCAGTCTCATACGATTCCTCCATTCCGTTTTCCTGTCTGTATCCATACACCAACCCGTCTATGAATCGGTCATTTTTCCGTAATCCGCAACTGTTCCACATTCTCCCAGTTACACGCACTCCTTTATCATAGCGTAACGGAGAAAAATAATCAATTCTTATCTTTTTCCTAACTGATGCAATTTCCTCTTTACCTTTTTGAAAATATGAAGTACAATAGTACTGTTTCCAAAGCGGTTTGAGGACATCTCACCGCTGACCGTTTCGAAAGGAGGTCTCATGCATCGTTATTTGAAATGTATCGGCTTTCAAGCGATCACCACCCGAAAGCAATTAAAGGGGGTCTTTGATACGGTTCTGAACCAGCCGGATACGGTTCAATATATTCCCACAGAAGAGGAAGACAACCGTCTGTGTGTACTGACCAAGAATTTTGCACCCGGTATGGGACTGGCACTCTGTGGCAATTTTAACGAGGATGATGACTTTGAACTGGAGTTTTATTATCCGTATTTTTACAGTGATGTTTCCTCCACCTTTTCCCCTGCTACTTTTGAACGACAGGGTGAGAAAGATTCCTATATGGGCAGCTGTGACGATTACAATGTAGGGATCACTTTGATCTTTTATTTGTCTAATTTTATGGATATGCGTGAACTGACACAGGAACTGGGTTATCCACCTGCCGCTACCAGCATCCGCCTGACCGGACTGGCCGAGGAAGGCAAGGTTCTGTTGCCCATTCACAAGACCATAGATGAAGAAGCCGCATGGAAGGCATCCAAGGTAAAATGCGACATGGTAGAAGCTGCCAAAAAGGGCGACCGTTCAGCGATGGAATACCTGACCCGTCAGGAAATGCGCACCTTTGCCCGTGTCAACCGGGAAATCAGCACCACGGATATTTACACGCTGGTTAACTCCTTTTTCATGCCAAACGGCGTAGAATGTGATCACTATTCCATTCTGGGAGAGATTGAAGATGTAAAGATCATCACCAACTCCTTGACCGGCGAGACAGTATATCGACTGCTAGTGGACTGCAACAGCATCCATTTGTCAGTCCTCATCCACCAATCCGACTTGTTTGGTATGCCGCAAAAAGGTCGCCGGTTCAAAGGCAAAATCTGGTTACAGGCTTTTGCTGATTTTGAATCGGACAGCCGATATTGACTTTTGCCAGACTTTCACTGGCACACGATTTTTGTCTCTGTAGCTCAGTAGGATAGAGCGTTCGCCTCCTAAGCGAAAGGCCGCTGGTTCGATTCCAGTCAGGGACATTGGGACAGCCCGAAATGAACCATCTCATTTCGGGCTGTTTTTTGTGTAATAGGAATTTCCTATTACACAAAAAAGTGCTCCGCACCAGGATGCGACCT